>BJHB01000306.1:0-4269 GCA_014191415.1 Chloroflexota bacterium | reverse complement strand
CTGCTTGACGAGGCTGGATGGAAGGCCGGGTCGGACGGGACACGTGTCAAAGACGGTGTCAAGGCGAGCATGACCTATCAGACGACTTCGGGCGACAAGTTGCGGGAAATGGCCCAGCAAGTCGTGCAGGAGATGCTCAAGGAAGTCGGCATCGCTCTCGAGATCAAGAACATCCCTTCTGCCTCACTTCTTGGAACATGGGCGGACAATGCTCCGCGAGCCAAAGGCACATTCGACATCAACATGTGGACGACAAATCCGGGCATCGACCCGCACTTTCACCTGTTCAGCTATTTCCATTCATCGCAGATTCCGACTGATTCAAACAAGGGTGAGGGCCAGAACTACGCCCGCCTCAAGGATGACACCGTTGACAAGTCGCTCGATGAGGCAGGTTCAACGCCGGATCTGGACAGGCGCAAAGCCGCGTTTGAACGGGCCGTCAAGGCGGTCACCGCTTCGCGCGCGCACATCTTTCTCTACAACCGACTGGACGTTGATGGCGCCCGGAAATATGTGATGGGTCGCACCCACAATGCGTGGGACAATCTGGCGTGGGACCTGGAGAACTGGTGGCTCAACAAGTAAGTGAGTCCGCTGAAGTGCCGGGGCACCGCTGGATGTGGTGTGGGCTGATTGGTTCCCGCACACCCTCCGACCGGCCAAGTCAAGGTGTCACCATGGGTGACAGGTGACCGACGGGTTTTGGGCAGAGTGTCATCAAATGGACGCGGTCTGAGTTGGCACGTGGCAACCCGTGCAGCCAGATCGTGAGGCGCGAGGAGAGCAAAGAGGCACCTGGATGACCCGGTATCTGGCCCGCCGCACTGTGCAGGCGGTGCCGCTGCTCCTGTTCATGACACTTGTCGTGTTCATCCTCCTGCGGGCTACGCCTGGCGGGCCGATGTCCATGTATGAGGCTGACCCGACGGTGACGCCCGAAGACCTCGCCCGGCTTCGCGCCCAGATGGGTCTGGACCAACCAGTGCCCCTCCAGTACCTCCGCTGGCTTGGCGCGATGCTCTCGGGTGATTGGGGTTGGTCGCTCGTCACGAAGCGCCCGGTCACGGTGATGATCCTCGAACGACTGCCGAACACCCTCCTGCTGATGTCCATCACATTCGTCGTGACCCTCGCAATCGCGGTTCCGATCGCCATCGTCTCCGCAGTTCGACAGTACTCGTGGTTCGACCACGTCGCGACAACCATCGCCTTTGCCGGGAACTCGCTCCCAACTTTCTGGATTGGCCTGATGCTGATCATGATCTTCGCCGTCGGCCTCCGTTGGCTTCCCGCTGGGGGCATGTACACCCTGGGCGAACCCTATTCATTCGGTGATCGGCTGAAGTACCTGATCTTGCCCGTAACCACCTTGGCCATCTTTGATGCGACCCACTACATCCGGTATTTGCGATCGTCGCTCCTTGACGTGATCCGGCAGGATTACATCCGCGTGGCGCACGCCAAGGGGCTTGACGGAACGACGGTCCTTCGTCGACACGCATTGCGCAATGCCGCAATCCCGCTTGTCACCGTGATCGCGATTGACCTTCCCCAACTTTTCAGCGGCGCGCTGATCACCGAAACGATCTTCGCCTGGCCGGGAATGGGGCGCCTGTTCTGGGAGGCATCGGGGCGAGTCGATTACCCCGTTCTCATGGGAATCTTCACTGTCGCATCCACGCTGGTCATTGCCAGCAATCTTCTGGCCGACGTGGCGTACGCGTGGCTGGACCCGCGAATCCGGTACCGATAAATGGCGGGCCAGCCTGATCTATGGTCGGCTTCCGAGGGACGCTCCCGCCACGCACCGGCTTCCTCATCGGGCCTTGCAACGCCTTCCGAAGCAAGACCAATTGGCCTCTGGAGCCTGGCTTGGCGACGGTTCCGCCGTCACCGGATGGCACTCGTTGGCTTGGGAATCTTGCTGGTCCTTGCGTCGGGATCGTTGCTGGCAAACTGGATTTCACCGTACTCGCCGATCAAGACATCGCTGGTCGAGATGCTTGACCGTCCGTCACCTGCACATCTCATGGGAACGGACGAACTCGGACGTGACCTCTTCACGCGCATCCTGCATGGTGGGCGTGTGTCCCTCGCCGTTGGGTTCCTTGCCGTCGCACTCGCGGTGTCTATCGGATCGACCGTCGGTGCGATTGCGGGTTTCTACGGAGGATGGGTGGACAACATCCTAATGAGGGTCGTCGACTTCATCATCGCGTTGCCATCGATCTTCGTGCTGATCCTCTTGGCAACGATTTACGGGACTAATCCGGTGACCCTGGTGCTCGTGATCGGAGGGCTCCGATGGATGGGGACCGCCCGACAGGTCCGCGGCGCCTTCCTGAGTTTGCGCGAACGCGAGTTCGTCGAAGCGGCACGGTGCCTCGGAGCCTCCCCCGCCCGGATCATCCTTCGCCATCTCTTGCCAAATGCGGTCGGACCGATCATCGTGGCATCAACCCTTGGCATCTCGGGTGCAATCCTCGCCGAGTCGAGCCTGAGCTATCTCGGTCTTGGCATCCAACCGCCGATGGCAAGTTGGGGAAACATGCTTCGCAACGCCCAGGATCAGATGGTGCGGGCCCCATGGACGGCAATCTTTCCGGGCCTGATGATCTTCCTCACGGTCGTGGCCGTGAATTCGATCGGAGACGGGCTACGCGATGCCCTCGACCCGCGCAAAGTGGAGGAGCGCTAAGTCTTCACTCGTATCCCGGTCACGAGATCACCACGCGCTGGATCCGGTGGTTCCCGTACTCGGAGACCAGCAGATCGCCTTGGACATTGACCGCCAATCCGATGGGCTCATCAAATTCGCGGACGCCCTTCCCACGGCGACCAATCACATGTTCGGGAACGGGATCAACGCGATCCGAAAGACCGAAAATCTGGATCCGATCGTTGCTGGTATCGGCCACAACGAGGCGTCCCTGGCCATCAAACAGCACGCCTTCAGGCCCACGGAATTGGCCAGGTTGACTTCCGATCCCACCCACGGTCCACCGATGCCGACCATCCGGATCAAACACTTGGACCCGGTGGTTTCCGGAGTCCGCAACCGCCAGGTTTCCGCTTTGGTCCACAGCGAGACCGACGGGTGCATCGAATTCGCCAGCGCCATCCCCTGGGCCACCCAAGGCACCGAGGAAACGCCCATCGGTAGTGAGCCTCTGGATCCGGTGATTTCGGGAGTCTGCAACGAGCACGATGCCGGCATGAGAGATGCCCACCCCACGCGGAACCGCAAACCCATCAGGCCCCGCTCCGGATCGACCCCAAACCCCACGGACCTGGCCATCTGCGGTGAAGACCTGGATTCGGTTGTTGCCACCGTCCGATACAACTACGGACCCATCCGGGAGATAGGCGATGCCCTCGGGAAACCGGATCTGGCCGGGTGCCGACCCGATTGACCCAAAGACGCCGAGGGGGTCGCCGTTTGCGGTTACATGCTGGATACGGGAGTTGCCGGCATCGACGACCAGGATCGTCCCGTCAGGGAGCGCTGATAGCGCAATCGGGCCATCAAAGAAGCCGGGCGTGGTTCCTTTTTTCCCGAAGATTTCCGGAACGGTTGTCCGTTCGACCTTGGCGACAGCCTGCCCCGGCTCGATGGGGCGTCCACCGTCAGACACGCGTGTCGCGCAGGCCTGAAGGAGGCCAGCTGCGACTGCCATGAAAGTTTGGCGACGCGTCATGACTCACTAAACGGTTCAGAGCCAAGCAACGGGTAGCTACAGACCCACGACTGCCTTGTCGTGACCGTGTCGCCTGTCAGCGCGCCGACACGGTCTGTCCCTCCCACACCAATCTCACCCATGCGCGACAATGAACGCAACGGGGCTGACCGGCATCTCGGTGGACGTCCAATCGGTGAAACAACACCTGGAGGAGAAGTGATGATCGGATACTGGCGCGGAATTGGCTTGTTTGCCTTGGCCATCACCTTGCTGCTTGGATCCCCGGTAGCTCACGCTGACACTCCGGCAGTGTCCCCGGGGGCGGTCGTGGTACTCCGTGGAACCGCGCATATCTGGGTCGCGGACGACGATGGCGTGCTTCATTGGGTTGGCGACACCCGCGCCTTTGCCGGGAAACGCGTCGACTGGGATGCAAAGCGGGAAGTCACGCGTGAAGAAATCATCCGGTATAGACGCGGCGGCCCATGGCTGTCGTCGGGCCTGCTGAAACTCGCCGATCCAATCTACTTGGTGAAGTGGGAGATATCCGAATCCTCCCCGACACTCTTGCACATTCAGTCAATTG
>BJHB01000305.1:0-4271 GCA_014191415.1 Chloroflexota bacterium | reverse complement strand
GGGCCAGGCGCTTCACGCGGGACGCCGCCGCTACCTTGCCTGCACTTGCCGCTGTGACATGACCGGTACCGAACACAAGGAAGGGGTTGGCGCCGAGGCTTTCCGACTCGATTGCCTCGTGGATCAACAGGTCGACACCACCAGCGAAGCGCGTGAACCCCAGATTCGGACCCGTATCTCCGCTGATGACCACCCGGCGAACTTCACCATTCGCAAGCGCGGCATCGATCCGTACCGCTTGGGCCGGGACCGGTGGCGCACCATGCGAGACCGCCATCGTCGAGATTGTGGCAATCACGCCTTCGGGCAGGGCGTCACCCGGCGTACCTAACCGCGCGGTCGTCGGGGAGGTAGTCCCGTCGTCCCTGATCTCAAGTCCCCATACATACTGATCAGAGGTGCACCCATGCCAGCGCACCCGGTCGCCGATCCACCACGGCGTGAACATCCCGGGGAACAGGATCTGGCACATTCGCCTGAGGTCGTCAACCGCTGCCGCCGGGGCGCAGACGTCAATTGGCCCGCGATGCCCGTCGGCGGGGACTCCGGCCATAGCCAAGCGGAAGAGGACGAATGGGAGCCCGGCCGCGTGATCGAGGTGCTGATGGGTGAGAACGATCACTCGGATGCGGGCAACGTCAATCGAAGCTTCCCGCAAGGCATGCCATATCTCGTTCCCTCCGGAAGTGTCCACAAGGATCACGGTGCCATCCGGCAAGGAAACCGCCGTGCTTCCACACCGACGTGTTGGGTCACCAGTACTCCCGGTCCCCAGGAAGGTCACCTTCACCGCGCTCATCACTGGCCTCTTTGGCTACCCCTGACCAAGGGGCCGAAACAGCAACGGCCACCGTCCCGTCGGGGATGGTGGCCGGAGTGTAGTGGTGGAGATGGGGGCGAGTCGAACGCCCCGTCCAGAACGGATCAACCAGAAATGACTACGAGCGTATTCGGTTCGTTGTTGTCGCGCCTTTGACCCGAAACCGACAACGTTTCGCAGGCGCCAGCCCCTGATCTTAGCCGGACCCCCGGGGCGAGGGTACGGAGCACCTCGGCATTATCGCGCCCATCCTTCGCCCGTCGAGGCGGGGCTCGGGTGGACGGCAGCGTTAATTACGCTGCGAGTGCGTACTGGCGTTCGCCAAATACTTTGTTGTCCGTGGTTTTACGAGGTGGTATACGGACACCTCGGCTCGCCGCTTCTGCCCTCTCTGCCCTGTCGATACCCGTCATCCCCCTGTAGAGTCACGGAACCGGATAGGCCATTCGACCAACCCGTATCGTGCCTCCTGTCCATGAAGCATATCGCAGCCTGCGACAATATGCAAGGATCACATCGGAAATCCAGCCCCTCGGAACCGGGAAAAACTATCCCCGCTTGTACCTGTCAACGGATACCCGCGCCATCTCGCGCTTTGCGTCACGATCCGCAATCGTTGCCCGCTTGTCGTACTGCTTCTTGCCCCGAGCGACACCAACCTCAAGTTTGGCCCTGCCGTGCTTCCAGTACATCCGCAGTGGCACGAGCGTGTATCCCGACGCCTGACTGCGTACCCGCAGTTCCTCGATCTCGCGACGGTGCAACAAGAGCGTTCGGGTCCGCCGAGGCTCGTGGTTCTGATACGTGCCGTGGTCGTATGGCGGAATATGCACCCCCTCAAGGAATGCCTCGCCGCGATAGACCCGCACGTAGCCCTCCTTCAAGGTCAGACGTCCGGCACGCAACGATTTCACCTCTGTCCCGGTCAACACCAAGCCCGCCTCGAAGCGTTCCGAGATTTCGTACTCATGGAACGCCTCTCGGTTGACGGCAATCTGGGGATTCTCGGCAACTGCACCGAACCGTGCGTCAGACTTGCGAGCCACGATCTCTCATCCTCCTCCGATTTTTGCCTATGCCAGTCTAGCGCACCTGAAGGTCATCCGCGTCCGGCGCGTCCGGCGCGTCCACCGCCGCCGGATCGGCAACGTCGGGCACCTCGACTGGGGTCATGCCAGCCCCCATCAGGAACCCGCGAGCGCGTTCCATCAACGGGTAGCGGGCCACCAGGCGCCAGAACGCGCGCGAATGATTGGGGACCTGAAGGTGAGCGATTTCGTGAACGAGCACGTAGTCGCGTACCCACGATGGCATTGCCGCCAAGCGATGCGAAACCCGAATCTCCCCCGTCCTTACACTGCAACTGCCGTGGAGTGTCGCCTGATTGGTGACGTACTGCACCCGTGCCGGGATAAGCAACCCACCGAAGTAGGTTCGGGACAGCGCCAAGGCCCGACGATGCAGGGCCTCATCCTGGGCGGCACGGTCCACCGGACCGGTCCCAAGTGCGCGCCTCGCTTCTTCCTTGTCACGCAACTTTGTTACGAATCGTGAGACCACCTCGTCGGGGACACCGACGGGGACCCGGACTTCGAGCGTTCCGGACACGAACCGCCCACTTATCGTGCGCGTGCGGCGTTCCGACACAATGATGCGGACTGGCACGCCGTCCGGCCCTCCGGATACTGACATGGGGGCAAGTATGCCCCAACATCCGGAAAATCTAGGGAACGGCGTACCGGTTACATGGCGAGTGCGCCCCGCGCAGTCGGTCGGGACCCGTCACCCGGAGGTCAGGCTCCGGCAGCGACCGCCGCTTCGGCGTGACTGAGCAACTCGGGATAGTTCTGCTTGTCGGAAACCATCACGCCAAGCAGTCGTTCGACAGCCATCGTGTGGCAGCAGATTTCCCAACCGGCGAAGAAGTGGCAGGAACAATTCCACTTGCCATGATCGTAGGTCACCGCATGGTCACCGTTCTCGCCGCTGAATGCGATGGAAAAAGATTCGAAACGGACCCGTTCCGGTTCCTGGGCGTACTGCTTGGCCTTCTGCACCTTGCCAATCAAGCTAGATTGCACAGCATCTGCCCCCTTTGCACTTCACTCGACACGTTGCACCGCGGCTTTGCTGAACTGCCCGCCGGTTTCCCGTACGTGCCTTCATCCAACCGCGATCCATCCACATCAATCACGCACTGAGACCGCAAGCGTCTTGACGATGAGGGAACTGGATCCAGCGTCTCCACGCTACCATTCCAACCGTTTCCAGACCGCTTCAGTTCGGTTGCGTCCGGCAACCACCCATGAGCGGTCCGCACGTCTCCTCTCTTTTGATCGTACCCGGTTCCACGCCATCCGATGGGGTCAATCCAGAAAGACCTGAGCATTCAATCACCGGACCAACCATTAATTCCAGTATAGAGAGGCCTTCCAGACCGGTCAACGCCTTCCCCAGCTTCCCTGCCCTATCCTCTCCCGAACCCCGACCGAACCGCGACCGAACCGCGTGCGGCGTCTTCCCACAATCATCATGAAAGTCCTAGTTGTCGCCGACGTCGAGGAACGGTCGCTCTACGACCACTTCCGACCCGAACGATGGGCGAAAGCCGGCATCGAACTGGTCATCTCATGCGGCGACCTCAAGCTTGCCTACCTCGACTTCCTTGCATCGATGTTCAACGTCCCCTGCTTCTACGTGCGTGGGAACCACGACACCGCATACGGCGCTGCGGGACCCGCCGGGTGGGTGAACCTGGACGGACGCCTCGAACGGCACGGAGGGTTCCGCTTCTACGGACTTGAAGGCAGCCCCTGGTACAACGGTGGCGAAGCCCAGTACACCGAGAGCCAGATGGAGTGGCGATCCAGGTGGGCACGCCTCACGAACTGGACTTCTGGCATCGACGTCATCGTCACCCATGCGGCCCCGCGCATCTGCCCGAACCGCGCCAACGCCTGTCCGTGCGTCTATCCCGCCCATGGCACTCCTCCCCGCAACCCGGGACAGCAATGCCTGCGTGACCCGGACCGGATGGTTCTCGACATGGGGGACATACCTCACCGCCCGTTCGAGGCCCTCCGCACACTTGTCACGACCGTTCAACCGCGGTTCCTGCTTCACGGGCACATGCATCTTGGATACGGTGTGCGACCCCGCGAGATCCGTCTCGGAAGTACCCGGGTGATCGATGCCTACGGGCACATCGTGATCGACCTCTGAATCACTCACCTGACGGGGCTTGGGACGCGACCAAGACCTGTCGCCGTCACGGCGATGAGGCGATGAACACCAGACAGGTTTCTGTCACCGCACAGACCCGGGGAGAGGGGGTCGGTACACTCCATTTCATGCAACCGGGGTGACAATCCGCCCCGACGGAGGTGCGCCAGTGTCCGAGAAGCACGTCATCTACACCGAACATGCCCCCGAACCGATCGGTCCTTACTCC
>BJHB01000304.1:0-4275 GCA_014191415.1 Chloroflexota bacterium | reverse complement strand
CGGCAACCTGGCCGTGTATCTGGCCAGCAAGGCATCCGACTACGTGACCGGGCAGACGTACAACGTCGACGGCGGGTTCACTGCCGGTCATCCGTGGCCCCACCTCGCGCAGTAGATCCGTTGTTCCAAGGCATTTCCCCTCTCCCGTCGCAACAGGGGTGGGGAAATGCCTCTTGGATGACCGGCGTGGGATCGGCAGGTGGTCAGGTTTCGAGGATGCCGAACGGGATGATGAGGCGCGCTGCCTCGCCACCCCACCGCATCCCCGCCTGATTTCCATTCGCTTCGCCGTGCCGCCCCAGCCCCGCCTGACTTCCATTCGCTTCGCCCTTGGGCAGGTCGACCACGGCGATGTCCGGAAAGCGCAATCGACGCCACGCAATCTCGGCATCGGCACCGGACCAACCCAGGCGGGACGCAAGCCACGCAATCGCGACGCGTCCGCCCGTAGAGACGACCACCACTCCGGGAACGGCCCGGTCACGATTGACGTGTGGCGGATGCGCCGCTCGTAACGCCTCCACCTGGGACCCGAATCGCTGGGCCGCGACCGATCCGGATTCCCAACCCGGCGCCGGCACGATGGCCGGGTGTGCGAAGTACCGCCCGATCACCTCGGCAAATTGATCGTCCGGAAGCCACCCTCCTGACGCCGTTTCGGCAAACGCGGCCTTGTTCACGACTTCGCGCCCACGGAAGGCCGCTCCAGGCGCGAGGGTTGCGACCATCCGCGCCTCAGGGCCTGCATAGAACCCGGTGGCCAGGTCGAAGAGGTTCAACCAGCGAAGCCGGTCCGCCTGTGACCTCCCGTCCGACGTGAGCGGCCGGTCTATCGGCACGCCGGCACCGGGCGCCTCCGCGGTCGCATGGCGGACCAGAACCACCCGCAACACCTGTGGCACGCGGTCCGGGTCGAGCCCCGGAGGTGGCGCGCCCCCGGCCGGCTGGTGTGTGCTACCTGCAATCACCACCATCAGGCCGGTTCTCCGAAGTACTGTGCGTGCAGGACGGTATGCGGGGGCGTGCGGTCCCGAGGGGTATCACCCGCGAGTTCGAACACCACGGCCATTGGCGCGGGACCAAGATCATCCGGCCGGTTGTTGTACTGCTGCGTGCCTGCCCGGGGGCCGGACGCCGCCAGATCGAACCGCACGAACCGGCCGGTCACCCGATCCCACTCGGCCTCGCCCGAAAGGGTGGCATCGAATGAACACGGGGACCCGTGCGCCACGCCATCCCCTTGCCGGACCCACCGGAACTCCGCCTCAAGGCGGATTCGCCCATGCAGGGAGACGGTGACCGTGTCACCCGACACGCCCGTCACGACGGACGATAGGGAAGCGTCGTGCAGCGCATCGGCCGGCCACGGCGCTGGTTCGCCACGCACGAAATCGCGCAAGTGGAAGCGCCCAAGTCGACGCACCAGTTCAGGCGAAGCCTCGGCGGTTGCGCCCGGAAGGGCGGGGTCGGGAACAAGCGAAGCGGCCTCCTCACGGGTAAACCACGCGTAATCGAGGTTCCAGGCGATCTTCCGCCAGTCGTCAATGCGGGTGTCCACCTCGCGGGGCAGGTCCCGGGCGATGGCCCGCAAGACCAGTCCACCGTGCGGGTAGCGGTCCGGTCGGAACCTGTCGTACTCGCCCGGCGCTTCCGACGTGGCGTGCACCGCGAGGTGGTCCCACCGCTCGAGCGCCGTCTGCAGCATCTCAAGGAGTGGACCGGCATCACGGGTGTTCAGTGCGCCAAGGGTCGTGCCCCCCGGTGTGCAGACGTACAGGCCCTGTCGGGTCGGCGTGGGGAAGGTGCGTCCGCCATAGTGTCCCTGTTCGGCGACGAGGCGGAAGAACTCACCCTTGGCATCGGGTTGCGACTGCAGCGGCGAGCAGTTCTCTGCCACCGATAGGAAGCGTTGGGTGAGGAGCGCGATGACATCGGGATCGCTGAGTGCCAGCCCACGGGCGGCGACACCGTTGTTTCAAGTGCAGCCGAGGGGGTTGCCGTTCATCGCCCACAGGAAGATTGGCCGGCCGACCTCGAGGGCCAGGCGTCGCGCCTCCCAAAGGTCGGTCTGCCACGGGATTGCCTGCCACTGGAGTTCATCGGGATGCAGTTGGACGGCAGCAATGATGTCGCGGAACGTGGGCGCCTCGGCGGTCGTCAAGGATCGTGCCTCCAGTCGGATTTCGAGACCACGATATCCCATGAACGACCTTTCAGTCAGGCGCCCCCGCTCGCGAATTCCGGCTGAGGCCCGACCCAACCCCTCGCTTCGCTCCCCACCCCGCCTGATTTATATGCTTCGCCATAGTGTCCCTGTACGGCGAAGTCCTTCGCGGACCGGTTCCGGACCACTGAGGGATCACGGCTCACACCACCACCCCACCCCGCCGGATTTATATGTTCGTTCCTCTACAATCGGTGGAATGACCGGGGTGAAGCGACCACGCACGCGCACGGGTGTTGCCACCGATACTTCCGTGACCCCCGACCATGCGCATGGGAACCACAGCCACTCCCACGACGCAACCACGACCGAGTTGCGCCCGCACGCGCACCGGGACGACGTCAACCGGCGCCTCGCCCGCGCGGCCGGCCATTTGGAAGCCGTGCGACGCATGGCCCAGACCGGGAGGGAGTGCCCCGAGCTCTTGCGACAGATCGCGGCCGTGCGCGCTGCCCTCGATGCCACCGCGAAGATCATCCTCGCCGACCACATCGAATCGTGCCTGCACGGTGCCGTCGAAGGTGGCGACGCCGAGGTAGCCTGGGCCGACCTCCGCACCGCCCTCGAAACGTTCATCCGATAGCCCGGTTCCGCACATCCCCGCCGAACCCCACCAAGGCGTAACGCGCCCGCTCGTGCGCCCCGGATATCGAACTGGTCCGGGTGATCCGCCATCCAGTTCCCTTGGTTGGCGGGTCAACTCATACTCGCGACGCACCGGGGTCAGCAAGCTGTCATCCGGTCCGCGGGCATCCGAGCCCGCAGCCTCGTCAAGCGGATGCCGGTGCACGGAGTAGGGTCACGGATAGCAGTCCTTAGGCCTGGATACATGTAGGTGGCTCACAAGTCCACGGACCGATCTCGAGTGAGGCGGGCACGCAGTCTTCCGGACCCAGGGTGGGCGCGAACCCCGGGGCCAGTGGCAAGAGACGCGGGACGGAGTGCCTCGGGGACCGTGCCACCACGCCGGTCGCATGAACCGGGGACCCCCATGCCCGGGGCCACCCCTTCGCCCCACCCCGCCTGATTTATATGCCTCGCTAAGCCCATCGCCCCTGATTAAACGACGCTTCGCTTGGCCCCTCCCCCATTGCGACGGGCGAGGGGGGAGGCGTTGCCCGCGGATCGCACGTGTCTCCGGTCAAGCGGACGGAGTGGGCCGTCCCACGAGGCGGGCAGCGTTCACCACCACACCGACCGATCCGATGTTGTGGATCAGGGCCCCCGGGACGATCCCGGCGAGGCCGGTCGCGGCAAGAGCGACCGCGGCAACGTTCCAGACCGTCGCAATGACCAGGTTCTGCCGGATGGTGTCGAGCGCGTGGCGTGCGTCGCGCAAGACCGTCGCTACCTGTCGCAGGTCGTCAGTCATGAGGATCACATCGGCACTGGCGAGGGTCAGGTCGGATCCGATGCCTCCCATGGCGATGGCCACGTCGGCACTCGCCAGCGCCGGGGCATCGTTGACCCCGTCGCCAACCATCGCCCCCCGGTGTCCCTCTTCACGCAATGATCGGATCACAGACGCCTTCTGTTCCGGCAGCAGACCCGGCCGGACGTCGGCCTCGGGAATGCCCACCGCGCGCGCGACGGCCAAGGCAGGGCCGGCACGGTCACCGGTAAGCAAGATGATCCGTCGCATCCCGGACCGACGCAGCGAGGCAATCGCGACCGCGGCGTGCGGGCGAACGGTGTCGGTAATCGCGATCACCCCCGCCACCTTGCCGGAGATGGAAACGGCAACGGGCGACATTCCGTCACGTTCAATCGCGTCAAGGTGCGACGCCGCCTCATCGGTCCAGACGACCCCTCGCTCGATCAGGAAGTCCGGTCTGCCGACGATCACCTCGGCAGAACCGTGTGGTGTCGCCTCACTGTGCAATGAGTTTCCGGCGACGCCGGCGACAAGCGCGACAACACCGGATCCGGCGACGGCCTCGAACCCGGTCACGTGGCCGGAATCCGCATCGGTTCCCGCGGGGGCGTTGATCCCTGCCGCCAGACCACTCCCCTGTTCGGAGGCCGCGTTCAGAATCGCGCGGGCAAGCGGA
>BJHB01000303.1:0-4279 GCA_014191415.1 Chloroflexota bacterium | reverse complement strand
AAGCCACCTCGCACAATCAGGTCATAGTCGGGCATGGCCAATCCTCTCTTCTGGTGATGATCGCCAACCGCGGCGCAAACCAATCCCCTCTCCCGTCGCAACGGGGGTGGGGGTCTCTCCCTCATCCATCGAGGTCCAACCCGCTTCGCCCCAAAAGGGCAAATTCGGGCGCGTGCGGACCGCGCATCCGGCCGGGTGGGCCCGGTTCTCTGGTCGGTTCCTGGTCAGATTCCCTGGCGGACGGCCGGACGCCGCCAATGCCCCTCGAATCGGTCCTGTGGATGCCAACCAAGCAACCGTTTGGCTTTCTCGGATCCGAAGCGTCCGTGAGGCAGGTCGCCAGTGATGATGAACGGTTCATACGCGTTCGGCATCGGTGGCGCCTCAACCGCTGCCTGGAACGCCCGTCCGGTGTCTGCCCATGAAACCAGGAATGGCGACGCACCCTTCATGCGTTCAGGGGCATCACCCGGCTGGAACACGTGAAAGTAGAGGGCAACGACATCAAGTCCGTGGACCTCCGCAAAACTGCGTACCACGTCCTGACCAAGGTACTTCGTGATCAGGTAGAGGTTCGTGCCGGGTCGTGGCGGTGCCTCAGTCGTGATGTCAAAGTCGTGCCAGTAGTGGTCAATGATGACTTCCGGTCCGGTATGCACCACTCGACGGATCCCATGGGCAACCGCCGCATTCATCACGTGGTACGCACCTACAAGGTTCACCCGGAACGCCATCACCGGGTCCGGGCGCACAACGGTCAAGTTGACGATTGCATCCATGCCCTCGGCGGCATCGCGCACCTGATCCGGATTCGTCACATCTACCTGGCGGAACTCGTGGTCGCGCCGGGCCGGCCGAGACGGCCACCACCGCGACGCATTCCCGGTTGCGTCACCCTGCAGCGAAGGGTGTGGTTCGGACGGCGGACGGATGTCACACAAGCGCAGCGTGTGCCGGACCTCAAGCGCCGCAATCGCCGCCTCGGCCACCGGGCCGCCCGCGCCATACATCACGATCTTCATCGCGCACCCTCCCCGGTCCCAGTCGATGCCGTGTCAAGCCACGCCGGCGAATACCCGATCACTTGGTGAGCAATCGCCGAGGTGTAGCGAGCCTCGGGTGCCCCCGAAGCAACATGAAGGATCCGCCAGCGGTGGCCTCGGTCCGATCCGCGGTTGCCAGCGGCCTGGGCCTCGATCGCAAGGCCGATCGCCCGCGCCGCATCCACCGTCCACATTGCCCGAATGTCCGTAGGTGGACGTGACGCATCATCGCCACCGCGCAACACAGCCAGTCGCAGGCACGTCACCTCGAGCGGGGTGTTCACCAAGGGATCACGGGTGAACTCGCGGGCGGTCAGTTCGGAAAGGTACGGCGCAAGATCGTCTGCATTTGGTCCGGGGCGCGGGCGCCACTGTTCCGTCACCTCAAGACCATCCTCATACGCATCGAATGATGAAAGTGACGATGTCTGAACCACCCGCCCAACACCGGCAGACAGGCACCCCATCAAGAGGCGATAGGTTCCACGCGTCGCGATATCGAGCGCTTCAGCCGGATTGCCCGGATGCGCAATCGCGGCATCGGCCATCGCCACGAGGGGAGCCAGGTGGATCACAATCGCATGTGCCCCGCCACCGGGAAGGTCCGTGAGCAGTGCCTCGATAAATTCCGGAGACCGCAGGTCGCCTACATGATGATCGGCCCAGTGCCCGGCATCGGACCGGTGCGCCGCGGCTGACCTGACGTGCCATCCCGCCGCCCCAAGGTGTCGGGCCACAATCTCCGCAAGCTCCTGCGCGGGTCCCCACGCCCCAGTCAACAGCGCCGTGCGCGTACCGCTCATCACACCCTCCTTGGCTTCAAATGCCCCAGCCCACCGATATCTACAGACCTCTCGTTCCCGAGATCACAGCTTCCGGGAACGCCCTTCACCGAACGGTCAACTCAAGCTATCCAAGACCAAGTGACGCGAGAAGCGCCGTCACCTCGGCCTTTTCGGCATCAGGTACCTCGGAGATCGGTGGACGCACGGTCCGTTCGCAGAGACCAAGCTGTGCCATCGCTTCCTTGACGATTGGCACGTTGTTCGCCGCGTTACGTCGTGCGCGCAGGTCCTCGAACGCCTTGACCTGACGCCAGACCACCATCGCCTCGTCGTACTTGCCATGACGCAGCGCCTCAAGCATGGCGAAGCTAGGTCCAGTCGTCACGTTCACCAGTCCGGAGGTGAACCCGACGGCACCACCAACCCAGAAGAACGGTGCCCATCCTTCCGCCAGGCCACAGACCCACGTCACGGCGTCTAGTCCGACCGCAGCCGCAATAGCGGCGAAGTGCAGTGGATTGGGAACCGCAAACTTCACACCCACGAAGTTCGGATACTCCGTCAGACGCCGGAGCATCGGCGCCGTCACATTCGGATCCCGCAGGTACGGGACGATCCCCAGTCCCGGAAGGGCCTTCGCAATCGCCGCGTGATACTCCACCCACCCGTCAGATGATTGGTACGGATGGACGGGTTGATGCACCATCACCGCCCGCGCACCAGCCCGCAAGGCAACCTCACCCATGCGGATTGCCGTCCGTACGTCGTACCCAACCCCCGGCATCACAAGTGACCGTGTACCTACGGCATCGGCAGTCACCTCGACCGCGCGATCGCACTCTTCCGGCGACAGGGCATAGAACTCACCGGTATTCCCGTTCGGGGTCACCGCCAGGACGCCACCATCGACGATCGCAGCGACTGTGCGTCGGTAGGCATCCCAATCGACGGAGCCATCAGTATGGAACGGTGTCACCGGAATGGCACACACCGTCGCGAGTTCGGCAAGCAGTCTCGGTCGGTCAAGGGTCATCGTTCGTCTCCGTCAGCGAGATTCCAACAGGTGAGGTTCACCGGATCGGTCGCACGGGCGGGCAGTATAGCCGCCCTAGCCCCGGCCGACCCGCATGCACTGCGCCCGAGCACGCTTCACACACACCGCCTCGCCCACGGTCCATTACCGTCAATCAGACGTACCTGGTCCCACCACGCTTCAAGTGCCACGTGGTCGCCTGAACGCAGGTATCCGACCGCACCCCGCCAATACCGAAGCGAAGCCGCCCATGACCCATTCCTGGCGCCGTGCACCGCGTCGTAATGCCCGATTGCCCGGTCAAGGACTTGCTCGGCCTCCGGCGCACGACCACCTGACACCAGTGCCAACGCAACTCCTTCAGAGAGGACCGAGTGGAGATCGGAAGGTTCCAGATACCCGGTTTCCCGACGGAACTCACGGCCGTTCCGGTCAAGCACCCAGAGGGTGGGTGTCCACAACTCCCCGAGCCCGCGCAGCATCTCCCTGTGCAATGGATTCCCGAACGTCAGACGCAACGGCACCATCCATTTCCCGATGAGTTCGGCCACTGCACGGTCTGGATACGACACCGCATCCATGCGTATGCAGGCGGGTCATCCGGGCTTCCACACTTCCATCAAGACCGCGCGTCTGGACGCGACGGCCTCTGCCAGCGCTGCAACCGGGTCATCGTGCCAGGTGATCGGCATCAGGGTGTCCTCGCAGGTCAGGAGATCAGGTGGACGCCACCGCAGACCGGAACCTCAACTCCGGTGATGAAACCGGCAAGATCAGAGGCCAGGAACGCCACGACATTCGCGACGTCATCCGGAACACCAAGGTGACCCAGCGGTGTGCGACCCGCCGTCACCAGTCGTCCCGGGATGGTTGACGCGCCATGCCTCTCAACTGGAATCCAACCCGGCGATACCGAGTTCACCGTGATGTTGTCCGGCCCAAGTTCCACCGCCATCGCCCGCGTGAAACTCGCAAACGCGCCCTTGGCCGTGGAATACGCCGCCATCCCCTTCGGATACGAGTGCGCCGCCATCGACAGGATGTTCACGATCCGCCCCCACCGGCGCGCCTTCATGCCGGGTGCGACTCCTTGCGCGATGAGATACGCTGATCGCACATTCAAGTCAAAGCTCTTCTCAAATGCGTCCCACCCGTGCTCAAACGGGTCTCCGGTGGTCTCCTCGCGCCCGACGTTGTTGACCAGGATGTCGATCGGTCCGAGGAGGTCCTGGGCCCGTGCCACCATCGCACGCACGGCGTCAGGAGCGTGAAAGTCACCACCGACGGCGACGGCGCGTCCGCCTCCCGCCACGATTTCCCGTACCACCGCATCCGCACGAACCGCGTCGCGGGCCTAGTGAACCGCCACCTGGGCCCCGGCGCGCGCAAGTGTCCGGCACATCGACGCCCCCAACCCC
>BJHB01000302.1:0-4288 GCA_014191415.1 Chloroflexota bacterium | reverse complement strand
TTGACGCCATCCCAGTTCACGGTTGACTTCGAATTGGCGACAACTCACCGCTTCGCCCGGCCTGAAGGAAAATGACAGGGCTTACGCCAACTTGACGACGTGACCCGTCATCGCCGACGTGTTCGCCGCGAGGCAAATCTCCAGGCTGCGTGCGGCATCGTCGTAATCCTGACGCAATGCAGAGAGGTCCCCGGTTCTTGACGCGTGCAGGAACGCGTGGGCAATCGTGATGGTCGGATCAATCTCGGAGGCGATTGTTTCAACGGTTCCGTCTTCGAAGAGCAGTTCGAAGTTGTGTCCCCGGATCTTGACTACCAGGCCTTCGGCCACGATGTCATGGCCCCACGAACCCTTAATGCCGGGAAACGCACCGTACGTCGTTGCGACACTTCCGACCGCGCCGCCCTTGCATTCGAAGCTCACGCTGTACGAGTCCCAGTTGTCCCACCCATCTGACTTCTCGTAGAACGATTCGTTGTACCGGGCGTACATCGAGATTGGTTCGCCTCGGTCGCCAAGAAGGTATCGCGTTAGGTCGAGCGGGTGGATCTGGTTCTCGACGATGTGTCCGCCACCCCAAGCGCGATGCCAGTTTGCCTTGATGTCCGGCTTCTGTCGGTATCCCCACGTGTGGATCAGGGCAATCTTCCGGCCTGCAAGCGCCTCGCGCGTGCGTGCGGCGCCGGTTGCGTAGCGGTGTTGCTGGCAGACCATGACCAAGCGGTCGGCAGTGGTGGCAACTTGCCGAAGACGGGCAACCTCAGCGAGGTCGAACGCGACTGGCTTTTCAATCATGACGGTGGCGCCGACGCCAATGGCATCGATGGCCTGGTCAACATGCAGTGGTGGTGGCGACGTCAGGAAGACTGCCTGGGGTTGGGTCATTTCAAGTGCCTGACGGTGGTCAGTGAACGCCTCCCCGCCAATCTCGGATGCCAACGCTGAAGCACGGGCGGTGTCGGGATCGACAACTCCCACAACCTCTGTTCCTGAAAATGCAGCGGCGGCACGTCCGTGGACAATCCCGCGCCGACCGGCTCCGACGATTACGACATTCATGATTGGGTCACCGCTTCCTTCCAGACAGGGGGTTCCAATTGCGACCAGGTGACGCAATCCTCGCATGGGACAGGACTGCCCCTGTGCCTTGCGGAGGCGAAGTATAGCGTCGTGCCAACGCGCGGTTTCACGTGCCGACCAATTCATCTGTCGGCAGATGGAACGCCTCAGCAATCGTGCATCCCAGCCGACGTATTCCCGCAGACACGACGTTGTGGGCGACGGCGAACCCGGATGCGAACGGCAGACCCAGTACCGGGTGCCCGTTCATTGCAAGTGGTTCATCCCCGTAGAGTAGCCCGGCGATCTCCACTGGGTCGACAGTTCCACGGGCCTCCAGACATCGCGCGTGAATGAGCGCCATGCGTTCCGCATTGACCATTGGAGGGTCAGGCAGGTGGTCGGCTCCCGCCGGTGCGGTCACACCATAGACATTTACCGGGAGATTGGCGTAGGACTGGAACCCCGAGGCATCCGCGATCGAACTGAGAGTGTCGTGCCAATCACTCGGACGGGTAAATGGAATTGCCCATGGCGCTCCCGGGCCTGCATGGAACTCGCAGACGAGGTTCGACGCGAGACCCTCGCGAAGAAGGTGTTCAGCGAAGTCAGGCGAGAGGATTGGACCGGTTACTGCTGACCGGTATCCCAGTGCGAGGGCCCTAATCGTCACGAGGGGCAGTCGGGCGATATTGACTCGAGATGGCCAGAGTTGCACCGCGACAGCGCCCGGGGTGTCTCCCCACGCCTCAAGGCCGTGGCAGGAGAGCATGGTGTAGGCGTTTGCGGAATCGGCAGGGAAGCTCCACGCAGTTACGGTTGCCATTGGATGGGCGCGACCGCGCAAGGAGAGAACGTCTAGGGCGGCCCGCAAAGCCTATTCGACGACGCCACGCGTGTTTTCAATACGCAATGTATCGAACTGCCATTGTGCCAGGGTGCGATTGCGGGATGGGTTGAACAGACCGAAGAATTGCTGGCTTGCAATGATGGTCGAACCATCGAACCTGGCGGTGTCGCGGACGGCCCGTATGGATGGTGAACTTTGGCGTATAGCCCTATGGAACCCGCGCATTGTCGGGTCGGATCCGTCCAGGAATGGTCTGGCGTGATCAAGTCGTGACCAGGCCGGCAGAGTTGACATAAAAAGCGGTGCAAGCGCCTCGCAAACGCGTTGAACTGTCACGGTTACCCCAGTACCCATGTCACACTGCCGTGGGGGCGGGGATGGGTACCTTCATCTGGCGGATCATGAGAAAACCGACCCCCGCGGTCGCCGCGTACGCGACGATTGCGATTCCGTTCACAGGGACGTACCCATAGGCGCCGGCAATCACGCCACCAATCAGAGGGGAGGCAACGGCGAACGGAACGGTCAGGGTGCTGTAGGCCGCCACGTACCGGGCGCGTGAGCGTCCGGCTCTTTCGGCGAGAGCGAGTGGCAGCGCCGTGTCGGCCATGCCGAGTGCCGAACCCGCAAGTCCGACAAAGGCAAAGGTGCCAAGAAGCCAAACCACGTCCGGTGCGAAGATCGCAGATAGCGCCGCGCTTGCGCCCAGGAGCGCGCCAACCGGGACGAGCACGGTATGCCGGTATCGTCCGGCAACCTCACCCCACAGGAGTGTGCCGGTGAGACTGCTTGCAAGCATGACGGCGCCGAAAGTCGCGCCATCCGCATCTGATGCGCCGAGGCGTCGGACCGCGGAGACTGCGTAGTAAGCGGGCGCCATGCTGGCAAGTGCTGCGAGCGATCGCCCGACAAGCAGGAGACGGAATGTCGCGTCGCTGGATATGACCTGGGCGAGATCGCGCCACCATCTTGGATGCGAGACCACCTCGCCGACTTTTTCCGTTTCGCCTTCGCCGGCCCACGCGGGATCATCCGGTTCTGGTTCCCTGACTTGGGCGAATACGACGAGCACGAAGGACACGAAGAACGTGCCTAGTGCGAAGCACGTTACGAAGCCCCATGGGAACGGAAGGTTTGCAAGAAGCCAACGTGCCCCGAATGCACTTGCAACTCCGCCAACCGCGCCGCTTGCCTGTTGCAGCGCGAAGTAGCGCGCACGCCTGGGCGGTGGGACAACTGCGCCGACGATATCGAAGTAGGCCGGCAGGACGATGCCTTCACTGAGCCGGAACAACCCCAGCCCGATCAGGAGCGACGCTAGCACTATTCCGGGTTCCGTATCACCGTAGACGGCCGTGGCGACGATCGGAGCAAGCATCGGGATACGTCCGATCCCGGCGACGATGAGCACGAACCGTTTCCTGCCCCCGCGGCGCGCTGCGCGAGCCGCCCATCTGGCCCCGAGGATTTGCGGGAGGGCGAGACCGATAAAGTCGATGGCCGGCACCGCGCCAGCCAACAGGTCAATTGGGGTGAGCCGTGCAACGAAGACGGGAAGGATTGACGATGGTGAGATGAATGTGAACCCAAAGGCGAACACAAACCCATCAAATACCAGCCACCAGAAATTCCATGAAGCATGCCTAAGATCTGGCAGGCGCTTTGCGCTTGATTGGTCGCTCAATTCGGCACCGTGGGATCGACAGTTTCCGGGACGTTCGGGCGCGATCGTGGTCCAAGCATGCGTACGACGGTCGCGCCGCTGGCAGCGGCTAGACAGTACGCAACAATCGACACCCCATTCACGGCATCGAATCCCGAGATTGCTGCTATTGCACCCCCGACAACCGGTGCCGCGATCGAGAACGGGATGATGACTGTGTTGTACGACGCGACATACATCCCCCGTGATGCCTCGGCCCTCTCGGCCAATTGCATCGGAAGGGACATGTCGCACATGATCTGGGCAGATGAGCCGACCCCCATCGCTACAAAGAGCGGGTAGACGCTTGTGATCGACGTTGCGGATGTTGCAGCAAGTGCGCCAAGCGCGCCGATCACTGTTCCGCCAACGAGGAACCATGGTCTTCGTGACCTCGCGACAATCTCGCCCCACATGAGCGTGCCGACGAGTTGCGAACCGAGTGCGATCAAGCCAAAGGTCGCAGCGTCCATGTCACTAGCCGCCAAGCGACGCACGGCACTGACGGCGTAGTAAGCCGGCGCCATGCCCGCAATTCCGATCAGGGCACGCGTGAGGACGAGGCGCCGGAAGCCACCATCCGAACGCCAGATTTCGACCACTGATTGGTGCCAAGCGGGTCGGTGTGAGGTGTCGGGTCCGGCGGGAAGCGCGCTTATAGGGCCCGTCGGTCGGGG
>BJHB01000301.1:0-4306 GCA_014191415.1 Chloroflexota bacterium | reverse complement strand
GTATGCGCTCCCGGCATCGAAGGGAACCGGCACGTTCGACTTGACCAAGCCGGGCACGTATGCGGTCATGTGTTCGATACCCGGCCACAAGGAAGCCGGCATGGTCGCCACCCTTGTCGTCGGCGACGAAGGCGCCACGCGATCTGTTGCAGCAACCGGGTCTGCCCCGGCGGTCGCTGCCGTCCCGACAATGATTGCCGCCAAACCGGGTCTCGCTCCGCTTCCGGCACCCCAGATCGCCCTGCCCATCGGCGCCCGCGAAGCAACAACGGCAAAGGTCGATCTGGAGACCCGTGAAGTCAGTGCCCTGCTTGCAGATGGCATCACCTACACGTACTGGACCTTCAACGGCACCGTCCCCGGCCCCATGATCCGGGTGCGGCAGGGCGACACCGTGGAACTTACCCTGCGGAATTCCGCACAAAGCCTCGCGACCCATAGCATCGACCTGCATGCGGTCACCGGTCAGGGCGGTGGGGCTGCCTTCACGCAGATTGCCCCCGGCACTGACGCCACCTTCAAGTTCAAGGCCCTCAACCCCGGTGTGTACGTCTTCCACTGCGCCACACCCATGGTGGCCCACCACATCTCCAATGGCATGTACGGCCTGATCGTCGTCGAACCGCCCGGAGGCCTCGCCCCCGTCGACCGTGAGTACTACATCATGGAAAGCGACATCTACCTCAATGGCAACCGCGCCCAGCCCGGTCACCAGGAGTTCGCCGTCGAGAAGATGCTTGAGGAGACGCCAACGTACGTCGTGTTCAATGGCAGCGTCGGCTCACTCACGGGAAAGAATGCCCTGAAGGCCAAGGCCGGCGAGCGCATTCGGATCTTCTTCGGCGTCGGTGGACCGAACCTCACCTCGAGTTTCCATGTCATTGGCGAGATCTTTGACCGGGTGTACGCGGAGGGCGCCTCCGAGTTCAACACAAACGTCCAGACCACCATGGTCCCGGCGGGCGGTGCGACAGTGGTCGAGTTCACCACTGAAGTTCCGGGCACCCTCACGATCGTCGACCACAGTCTGGGACGCCTCGAGAAGGGCGCGGCCGGTCAGATCGTCGTCGAGGGCGATCCAAGGCCCGAGATCTTCCAGTCAATCAAGACTGGAGCCGGCGGCGCAGGTGGCCACTAACCACGGTGCCGATACCCCACGGCGGTCATCTTCGAATGACCGCCGCCCCGGCGTTGTCCCGTCAGGCCATGACACAGGTGGATGGAAGGCGCTTCATGCGCAGGGTGGACATCCCGGCGTCCGGACACCACTACTCAACCCAACCAGTCATTACCTGGATCCACCGCCGACCATGCGCACATCGGCGGTGGGTGGCGCGATCGCCGGTCTGACCGCCGTCTTTCTCGCCAGCGCCTTCGGGCTTGCCTACATGTTCGGCCTGACACCCGGCATCGTGTCCGTGGAATCGGGTCCGCATATGCCGGATGCGCCGGCGCGTGAGCCGGTCCGGAATGTCACGGTCCCGATCACCGTCACCGCCGAAGACTTCCACCTCAACTCAAACGCCCTCAGCATGAGCCAGCCGGGCCTGATCACGATCACCTTGGCCAACAAGGATAACGTTGGTCACACCAATTTGATCAAGGGCGTCGATGGGACCCTGAGAGTCCCCGCCTTGGGAAGCGCAATGACGTCATTCCAATTGGACAAGCCGGGTACCTACGAGATCATCTGTTCAATCCCCAGCCATGTGGCGTCGGGCATGTCCGCCACCCTCATCGTCGGGGAACAACCAGCCGTAGGCACCCCGAACCCATAGGTCTCAACGTTCCCCTGGGACAAATCTCCTAACGGCACCCGGTCATGAGCGAAGCGAATGGTAATCAGCCAGAGTGGTGCCGGGGTGGAGTGACCGGGTCTCCCTGCCTTCGCGCCGAATCACTCCGCACCAAAGTCTGATGTGAATTAGTATGGCGACAACAGGGGATGAGCTGACCCGGACGCGTCAGGCGTGAGATGGGAGTGTCAATGACCAAGGCGGCATTCTGTTCTGGGTGCGGCACCGCGATTCCCGAGGGTAGTGAGTTCTGTCCCAGCTGCGGGCAGCGCGTCGGCGTCTCGCCACCGGCATGGTCGGGCGCGACTGACGTTGACACTGCTACCACGTACACCTATGCCGGGTTCTGGCTTCGGTTCGTAGCAACCATCATCGACCTCATCATCGTGAGTGTCGTGTCGGCCTTCATCGGCGCCATCATCGCGGGCGGTGACGATACCGGCACGGTTTCCGCCACGCTCAACCTGTTCGGTGATTGGCTCTACTGCGCCCTGATGGAGTCGTCCAAGTTCCAGGGAACGGTCGGCAAGCTTGTCCTCGGGCTGATCGTGACCGACGACCAATACCGGCCAATCAGTTTCGGCCGGGCAACCTGGCGCTACCTCGGCCACCTTCTCTCGACGATCATCCTCGGCATTGGGTTCATCATGGCCGCGTTCACCACCCGGAAGCAGTGCCTGCACGACATCATGGCCGGGACACTTGTCATCAAGAAGACAAGCGGTTTCGTCCGTGCATGACCACTGGTACGCCGTTCGGTTGGGCATGACCGACGGAGCAAGCAACAGGATCAGGCACATCAGCAGGCGAGGAGACTTGCAACTAGCGACGGGATAGGGAATCTTTCACCGACCCCTGGCTATCTCACAACTTCAATCGCCGTGCGCGAGCACTCATCCCAGTCGGGTTCCGCCGGGCGTCTGTCGGTGTAGGCAATGGACATGGCGCCATTCTCCACGACCAGCGTCCCCCGGCAGTCCAACACTTCCTCAGGCGGGCGGGGCATCAGGCCCATGTACGCTTCAAACACAGGGTCGTTGCGTATCGCCAAGATGACGTGGTGGTTGCCTCCGTGCACTAGCGCTCCAAAACTCTCCGCCAGGTGGGCGAGTTTCATCTGGCCGGTGATGCCCACCCCCCGCTGGCGCACGATGTCGCAGGCCTGCTGAGCCAGGAACGTCGATGCGTTGAAAGGTTGGCCACCCAGATAGCCAATCCACTCCAGTGCCAGGATTGGCAGGTCCAGGCGGTCGCTGAGGCGCTTGAGACCCAGCAGGTCGTAGTCCTGCAATGGCTCTTCCATCCATTTGTAGTCCAACTTCTCGAGCGCCCGCCCCACCTTGACTGCCTCGTCGTAGTCATAGCACTCGACAGGGTCATGCATGAGCAGGAAGTCATCACCCGTCGCCGCGCGCAACTCCTTGGCAAGTTGGATGTTGCCTTTCACCCCGCGATACGAGTGATCCTTGGCACCGACGAACCCGAGTTTTTTCACCCGAACCGCATCAGCGACATAGTCATCGATCGTCGTCCCACCGATCAATCCGTACGCGGGGATGCTGTCGCGATACGCTCCAAGCAGTTTGTAGACTGGCAAACGAGTGTGACGGCTTGCCAGGTCCCAAAGCATGTTGTCGATGATGTCGACCAACCCACGGCCGGTGTAGAAGAACCGCTGCGCGTACCAGAGTTTCTGCCAGACATGTTCCCGGTCGAACGCATCAATCCCCACCAGCATCGGTGCGATTGTTGCCATGAACTCGCGCGCCTTCCAAGCCAGGTCATCGGCGTGGAACCCTGAGGCAAAGTCGCTGTACGCGCTGAGTTCGCCATCGGTGATCATGCGGAGTACCAGGCGAAAGGTCGGTGCTGGCTTGTCGTCCCGGTAGTGCACGGCAGGATTGCCCAAGTGACCCCGTAATCCATGCGTGTGGGTGAACATGCCCGTCCAACCCGGTGGCACCTTCTCCATGCCACCAAGGCTCCCATCAACCTCGCGTATCTTGGGGTCGCCGGGAAGTACATAGAACTCGATGGATTTGATGAGCATCAGGTCTCCGTGGCCCGTTTTGGAGTTCCATGGCCGTGAACGCACGTACCACTGCCCACGGGAGCCGAGGGCCGATCGCTACCGAGCAAATGGCGATGGCACCGGCGATCTCGGTATCGCTCCACTGACAACTTCCTACCCGGAGAATGGGCGGCCATCCCTCCCAACCCCGCGCAGACTGATCCTCATCCTCACGGGGAGCCACGGGCAACGTCAACCAGGTGCATGATAATGCCCACACGGCGACCAGGCGCTTGCCATCACAAAGCCTTGTGGATTAGGGCATTTCTGATCAATGCCCGACGGAAGAGTGTTGCGATCTCCGCAACCGCTTGCCGGTTTGCGCAACCGTGGCTATACTGACCCCACAGGCAACGACGGAGCCTAGTAGTTTCGATACTTGCAGATATAGCGAACCCGGTACGGTGCAAGCGGGTGCTGCGGGCGAAACGAAGTCCCT
>BJHB01000300.1:0-4336 GCA_014191415.1 Chloroflexota bacterium | reverse complement strand
GCGCCCTGCAACACCGCGCATCGCACGCGTCTGCGCTGCACCACCCACGCGGGAAACCGACAGACCAACGTTCACCGCCGGCCGGATACCTGCATTGAATAAGTCGCCCTGCAGGAAAATCTGGCCGTCCGTGATGGATATGACGTTCGTCGGAATGTATGTGGAGATGTCACCCAGCTGGGTCTCGATGATCGGAAAGGCGGTCAGGGATCCTCCGCCATACTCCTCCGACAGGCGCGCAGCTCTTTCGAGAAGGCGGCTATGGAGATAGAACACATCCCCAGGGTATGCCTCACGACCAGGTGGGCGCCTCAACAGAAGTGAAACCTCACGGTACGCCCATGCGTGCTTGGTGAGGTCGTCATACGCAATGAAGGCGTCCCGACCACTATCGCGGTAATACTCGCCCATGGCTGCGCCGGCGTACGGAGCCAGGTACTGGAGCGAAGCCGATGCTGATGCAGATGCGATGACAATGATGCTGTTGGCAAGAGCACCATTTTCCTCAAGCGTTCGAACTAGCTGGGAGACCTTCGCCTCCTTCTGTCCAATCGCGACGTAGATGCACACGACACCGGTCTTCTGCCGCGCCTGATTGATGATGGTGTCGGTGACGATCGCGGTCTTGCCCGTCGCCCGGTCGCCGATGATCAATTCCCGCTGACCGCGCCCGATCGGGATCATGGCATCGATGGACTTGATCCCCGTCTGCAGGGGGACTCGCACCTCTTGACGCATGATCACGCCCGGCGCCACAACCTCAACGGGACGAAACTCTGTCGCGTTAATCGGGCCTTTTCCGTCCAGAGGCTCACCAACCGGATTGACAACCCGACCGAGAAGCGCGTCTCCAACCGGAACCTGAGCAATCCGGCCCGTTGTTCGAACTTCAGTGCCCTCAGCAATCGCCTTGTAGTCGCCAAGGATAATGGCTCCGACCGTGTCCTCCTCGAGGTTCAAGGCCATGCCGAGGGTGCCGTTGCCAAAGTCCAGCAACTCACCAGCCATTGCTTGCGACAACCCGTAAATCCGCGCGATGCCATCGCCAACTTCGACAACCGTACCCACATTGGTCGTGCGTACCGGCTGGTCAAAGCCACTAATTTGGTCGACTAGCGACTTGACAATGTCTTCAGATCGGATAGCCATGTCCTCGTCCTCTCGGTTGACAGTTCTGCCGAAGCGCGGGCATCACGACATGCGCTCGCGCAGCACTTCCAGCCGTGTGCGAACACTGTAATCAAAGATTTGGTCGCCCTCTCGGATCGTCAGGCCACCCAATATTTCAGGAACCAAGCGAACCGTTACCGCCACATTCGAAGCATCACCGGCTGCCCCAGCGACGCGTTCGCGGACCCGCTGAACCTCCTCGCCTGACAATTCGGTTGCCGCCGTCACGATCACGCGCCGGATCCCGGATGCCCTATCTGCAAGCTGGCCGAACCATTCAATGACCTCGGGAAGCAAGTGCAAGGAACGTCGACGTGCCATGACCGCCAAAAAGTGACGTGTGTCTACCTGAAGATCAGCACCTAGCTTGAGATGCTCTATGACATCAAGAGTGGCAGCATTTATATGAGGATTCCCGATGGTGGCCCTGAACGAGTCATCCTCAAGTGCCTCGTGAAGGATGTGCATGTCACGGATCCATGCACTCCAGGAATTCCCTGAGGACGCTATGGACGCGATGGCCTCGGCGAACCGTTTGGAGGCGAGCGTACGTCGCGCCATCAGTCGGCCTTTGTCGCCAGCTCGGTTTCGGCGAGCGCCTCGTCGATAAGACGCCGCGCATCCTCAGTGTTCAAGCTTCTCTTGACAACACGGGTCGCAGCCATGATGGCGATCGTGGCGACTTCGCCTCGCAACTCCTTCAGCGCCGCGTCACGCTCGCGGGCGATGTCTTGCCTCGCCCGCGCGATGATTGCCAACGCTGTGGCCTCGGCGTCAAACATGGCCTGCTCGCGAATCCGCGAAGCAACATTCGCCGCCTCATCGAGCACGGCGCGCGCTTCGTCGCGGGCACGGTTCAGTTGGTCCCGGTACGTCTGGCGGTCACGCTCACCTTCGTCACGCATCCGCTTCGCGTCGTCAAGATCAGCCTTTATGCGCGATGCCCGCTCATCAAACATCCGCAATACCGGCTTGTATGCAAGCCGGTTAAGCAGGTAGAGCAACACAAGGAAATTGAACGACTGAATGGCCAACTTGTACGGGTCAAGCCCGAGCTGCTCAAAAAGTCCCATGTGATGTGCGCCTACCTCGCTCTCGTTGTTTCGGTGTACTGGGTCGAACAGTAATTATTGCGCGCTGCGGTTCCAGCGCCTGGGAAATGCCACTTGACTGGCCAGTGGCCCCAAACTACCAATGGACAAGTTTGGGACCACCAGACGCTGCAATCAAATTAGACGAACGCAATTATCAGGGCGATAACCAGACAGTAAATCGCGATCGCTTCGGCAAGGCCGAGGCCAATGATCATCGTGGTCCGAACGGCATTCTCAGCCTCAGGATTCCGCCCGATTGCATCCATCGCACCACGAACACCCATGCCAATCGCAAGCGCAGGACCAATCCCACCGATTGCAATCGCAAATGCTGCGGCGAACTTGGCTATAGTCGCCGGGGGGATGCCTTCCACAAGTGTTAGAAACATTTCCAAGACCTCCGAGCGTAACTTTGAACGGCAACCTCGCCAGGTCACCGAACGGGTGGCGGGCAACCTCTCAGGTCAATCCCTAGCACCACCCAACACCATCACTGGCAGCAAGGCTGTGAGTCGCGGACAGCCCCCGACCCTGTCAACCACCTGCGTCAGGTGCGACCAAATAAAGGACGGCTATGGCCCTGCCACGTGACTGGTCAGTGACCACCTCCGTGGCCGTCACCATGCTCACCATCTCCGTGGGCATGCCCGCCGTGTCCGGGCTGAATGTACGTCGCGAGCACTGTGAAGATCAGCGTCAGCATCGCAAAGATCACTGCCTGGATGAAGCCGAACAAAAGTTCCATGAACATGAATGGAACTGCAACAACCGGCCAATTCATCAACGCCATCGGCATCGCTCCGCCGAAGACGTTTCCGAACAACCGCATTGATAGGGAGACCGGCACGAACCCCTCAATCATCACCTTGATCGGCGTGAGGAACCAAGGAGTAGCAAGCTCTTCCAAGTAACCCTTGGTGCCGTGGGCCATCACCCCAGACGCGTGAATGAAAATGAACGCAATCAAGCCCATGCCAAGGGTCATGTTCAAGTCAGCATTCGCCGCACGGAAAACATGGACCGTTGCCAATTCGTGATGGGAAGGTTCTTCGGCAGGGCTAGAAGTCGTTGGACGATGCCCTACGGCTTCTGCGGCCTGAGCAACAGGAACGAAACTGTGTGCCCCAGCACTCTCGCCATGCACCTTGGGGTTGTCGACCGAGATTGTCCCCACACCGGGAACAAGCGCCATGTAGTTAGCAGTCAGAATGAAAAGGAAAATCGTCGCGAAGAGCGGAAACATCCGCCGCCCCTGCACCCCAGCAGTCGCAATTACAGTGTTGTAAAGAAACTCGATCACGATCTCAGCGAAATTCTGGATGCCGGAAGGCACAAGTGCCGGGGCACGACCGCCAAGCCAGCCAACCACCACGAGCAAAGCAATCGCCATCCACGCCATCACCATTGAGTTGGTGATCCCAACGGGCCCGATGAAGAAGAGCTCCTCAGCCTTAAGACTGGCGTGCAGTTCCATGCAATCGTTGCCTCAGACAAGTGTCATCAAGAGTTAGATCACGCGGTTTCGTGGCGTAACGTCCAAATTCCGCCCCACGCCCACCCGGTCATCTGCGACGGTCTAATTGGTCTGTTTCGCTCGAACCTCTCGGCTTCAGCCGGTTCACAACCTGCAGCCGATAGATTGCGTACATGAGGTACATGCTGGTCATGAAACCCCCGAGCAGTCCCAAAAGCAGGAAACTAGGAGTGGTTCCAAATTGCTCATCTGCATATCGACCGGCAAAAACTCCGACCGCCAGACCGGAAATTACCGCAAATCCGAACTGAGACGCGAGGCTCGCTGCCTGCCACCCGTTCATTTTCACGAATTACTGAATCGGCCTTTTTCACGCCTGCCGAGTATACCAACACCGCCCGACGCGGCCGAGAGATGCACATACCTTACAAATGAAACTGCCCGACCATCACTGGTCGGGCAGGTGGTGCCGAAGGTGGGACTCGAACCCGCACGGGAGTACTCCCACTACGCCCTGAACGTAGCGCGTCTACCAATTCCGCCACTTCGGCGTGACCTACTCACTATACCCAAAAAGCCCGGCTGGTCTAGACCATTG
>BJHB01000299.1:0-4346 GCA_014191415.1 Chloroflexota bacterium | reverse complement strand
GAAAGATAAGCATCTGCACGCCGGTCTTCCAGAGCACGAAGAGCAACCGGTTCAGTAGGTCCGACACGCCAGCAGCAGCATCCGGGCCGATGTACTGGTAAACGAGCTCCTGTACGTCAACCCCCTGGCTGAGGGTGGCGCCGCCGACGCCCTGCGCGAATAGCTGCTTGATCACCTGGGCCGACCCGATCACGAGTGGCAGGAAGAAGACTGCCCGAAAACCGATCACTCCCTTGATCTTCTGGTTGGCAAGAATCGCCGAGAAGAGCGAGAAGATCATGATCACCGGGACATCAAGCAGGTTGTTCTTCAACGTTGCCAGCAACTTCGGGACGAAGCGCGCATCGATGAAGAAGGCCTCCTTGTAGTTATCAATCCCCTTCCACTTGAGATCGGTAAGGCTTGTTGCTTGCAATTCGTGGAAACTGAGGAAAAAGCTCTGGAACAGGGGCCATGCAAGAAAGACCAGGAAACCGACAATCCACGGACTGACGAAGAAGTAGCCTTCGAGCATGCGCTGCGTTGTCAGCGAAAGGCGCCGACGACGCACCGGTGTGGTCGCCCGTGCCACCGCCAAGTCGTCATCGCGCGAAACTGCAATCTTCATTGCCTACCTGCCCTTGCGTTCAAGCGCGTAGCCATATCCACGAATTTCCGCACCTTCGGGGGTCCGTCGTGAATCAGGGTTGTAGTTGACATAGAGACGGGTGCCGTCGGCATAGGTGACCCGATTGAAATTGCGCTGCAGGATCTCGTGGTTCATGATCGCCTGACCTGAGAGGAAACCGAAGGTCTCCCGCATCGACTTGTATTCCTGAACCGCGGGATCCAGCCAATCCTCATACTGGCTTGAATAGAGCAGGTTGTAATCGGTCCGGATCAAGTCCGAGGAAGGCGCATAGGTCAGCTGGTAAACCGGCTGCATGCCCCATTCGTACTGCCTGAGCAGCTCAGTCTTGGGGTCGTTGCGAAGGTTCGCCCGAATCGTGTGCCTCACCACCAGACCCTGGGTCGCGATGTGGTAGACCGGCACCGTGGCATCGCCGAACGCGTCAAGCGACGTGACCGGGGCGTCGTACACACGGTCAGTGTGACCAAGGACATATGCATTCGCACCCTGGACCATGACGCCACCGAGGGCTTCACGTTCACGATCCGCCATCTTCATCCACGTCGCAGCAACTTCACCACGTGAAAGCGGGTAGCGGGCGTTCGTGTCAGACATGACCATGTTGCCCATCTGGCGAAGAACCACCCCATCGATCCCCATGGCCTTGTGAGTTGGCAGGTCACGTTCCAGGTAGTTGTCCCGGGCAATCACTGGGTTCAGCAAATAGATACCGCCTGACCCCTCAAAGACCGGAAGCTTGTTGACGCCACGAACCGTGTCCCACCGAGAGTTGAACCCGTAGCTCCAGTTGGGCCAGATGTTCCGCAGTCCGGGGATCTGTCCAATGATCCCACCAGACGAAAAGGTGTAGCCGAACATGTAGTCATCTTCAAAGAAGACCTTGACGCCAAGACGCTTCGCCTCCTGGACAAGGTTCCGTAACCGTTCATCGCCACCCAATGTACTTTCGGATGGATATCGCCGGGGCCACCGCCCTCGATAGCCATCATCAGCCCACCCGATCAAGTGGACGTCAAAGTCCTTGACACCCTTGTTGATGAACTCCCCGATGATGGTCAGCGCCTGGTCGAAGGTGGTCATCGGCACGAAGTCCTCGCGGAAGGAGGTTCGCCGGGTTATCCCCATGAACAGGTCCAGCAAAGGACGGGGCGGCTCAGCCGGAAGAGGCTTGAGACCCTTCACAAGCATGAGGTAGTCGCGAAATGCGCGGCCCATGCCAGCATAGTTCGAGTCGTCCCCGGTCAGGATGACATACCGGACCTGCCGATCACCGGGAAGACGATCTTCCTCGATCTTGTTCACAAACACACTGCGCCGGCGAGGAATGCTTGCCTGACGCCGGAAGATGAACTCGGCGGACCCTCGATTGGCATTCATGATGTAGCCAGCGAGGTAGGCATTGACATTTGCCTGGAACTCACCTTGGGTGACGATCCCGGCATAGGCGCCGTCTTCCTGCTTCAAACCCCATATCGGCATCGTTGGCCGCGTAACGGAATTCCCACCCCTGCCACCAGAGCCACCAACCGTGAACAGGTTTGCCGCCGCATCTGGGCCGAAGATCTGCGCGGAGTAGCGTTGCCGGTACTGCGGGTACTCCGGCTTGAATTCGACGATTGCCCCCGCACCATCGGGGACCATCACATAGCCCTTCTGGCCAGCACGGGCGGCGCCAAACAACGGCAATATCTCAAGGGTCACGATCTTGAAGCATGTCGGGCTTGTGACAAGCTTGCAATCCCCGTATTCCTCAATGCCCTTGTCCGGAACCGTCACTTCGAGGAATGGAACGGCGCGCCCATCCGCGGCTTTTTCCTCACGGATGACGTATTCAATCGTGAAGCGCATCTTGAACTTGTCAATGTCATACGTGGCGCGGAACCCACCGGGGATGTTGACCGCCGAAATCTTCGGCTTCTCGGTGTTCCAAGTGAGGAGATTGGTCATTTGTCGCTTGGCGTTGGTTGCACTCAGCAAGAAGAGCGCGTCTTCCTGTGAAGCCTTCTGAGGGCCCAACTGCTCGAAGGGGTTGCTCGCCCACATCTTCCCGCTTCGGCGGTCCTCCACCACAAGGCGCGAGTCCGTGAAGTTGGCGTGAAGGCGAAGTGTCGACGTCTCGGCGACCATGGCGAAGCCATCAGGGAGGGAGGCCTGTTCCACTACCGGCACAGGTGCCAATACTGCATCTGCCAACGCCGCCGGGACCTGGGGCGCCAACAACGCTAGGGACGTCAGGCCGATGGCCATGCGGACCGTCACCGTCAAGGCACGCCGGTACCACCCGCCCATCTGCATCGTGCCGGTCATCCTCATCATTGATTGCCCCTCAACGTACCGCTTGATCTGTGCCGATGCCCACCAACCTCTAGCGGGTGGTCAATTCATAGAACACTTGATAGAAAAACTCGTAGGTATTGCTCGAAAGGGCAAAGATCAGCGCTGCCAACGCCCAGATGATGATCACGGTCACCGCCCCTATCGCATACGTCGCGAGCGTCCGACCCGTCCCGAAATCGTGGATCACCCGTATGTGGGTATAGAACAGGTACGCCACCCACAGGCGCGTTCCCCAACTGATGGTCATGAACAGTGACCGCTCATTCAGGGTCATGGAGTTCGTCAGCACGAAGGTCGCGATCGGAGCAATGACGATGAACGGCCCGAAGCTGAAAGCCGCACTGACACAGATGTCCCGGAAAGAACCCTCGCCGAAGAAGATCATCGCGATTGAGTAGTGCGCGAGGCTCCAGGTGACAAACGGAATGATGATCCGCACCCCTTCCTGAAGGATTGACGTGTCCTCAGGATTGCCCCCATACAGGAACTGCGTCATGCCAAATGTCAACGTCCGGCTTATCTGTTCCATGACGAGTTCGACCGACCACACCCCGTTATCAATCGCGAAGAACACGAAGTGGAAGCCCATGACGGCCATGACCAGACCCCGCGCGGCGATCAGGAGCGCAACGACAAAGAGGACTGATGACCAGTCACCGCTCCGTTTGAGTTCCCAGAACCCTTCCTCGGGATGCATTGCCACGAAAAGCAACTGTCGGAACCACTTGGTGCTATACCACCGTGCATCTTCGACAAACCGTCGCCATCCCGTCGCCTCGGTCCTACGGGCTGCCCGAGGGGCCGTCGCAAACCGGCGCGGAAAGTACGGGGCGCGGGGCCTTTGGGAGACAGCTGCGACATCGACGGTCTTCTCAACCGCCAACCCATCAATTACCGCGACCCCGCTGGAATCACCAACCAACGATCCGCCGGGTAATGGGACTGTCGTTCCACTCATGAGACGCCTCCGCGGTCGTCAAAGCGCATTGACATCAGCGCACGCCCAACCCGGCGGGCACCCCAGACAACCAGCGCGATTCCGGCAATTGACGCCGGCAGGACCAAGCCGAACTCCTCACGGACGAAATCGTGACGAAGCTCCCCAAAGGCCAGGGACCAGCCCGAGTTGTTCCGCGCAACCGAGTACTCCTCCATGGCCTTGAGGTACTCGCCTCGCTTGAAGAAGGCTTTCGCCAGTCCGGTATGTGCGAGTTCGAAGTTGCTGTCCCGACGGAGGACTTCACGCCAGACTACCTCCGCCTCGGCATACTTGCCGTCGAAGAAGAGGCGGCTGCCCTTGTGCAGGAGTTCGGCAAACTCGGTTGGCCGGAAGACCTGCACGTTATTCCGGTTTGCGTCGAGAATGTATAAGCGCCCC
>BJHB01000298.1:0-4387 GCA_014191415.1 Chloroflexota bacterium | reverse complement strand
ACCTACACTCGTGGCCGGGTCACTGAGTTGGGCGACCGTAAGCGCTGGGACGTCCCACACCTGCGGGACTACCACCGCAAATGTTGCGTATTGCTGGGGTGCGAACGGCGACGGACAACTTGGCGACGGAACCACCATTTCGAGAACTGCCCCGGTGGTGGTCTCCCCGCTGGCCGGTCAGGCGTCGTCAACGTGGGCATCTGTGCGGGCTGGAGCGGATCACACTTGCGGGGTGACCTCTGGAACCGTCGCCGCCTGTTGGGGGGCAAATGGATACGGCCAGCTTGGCGACGGATCAAGTGTTTCCAGGACCTCACCAGCCCCAGTCGTTGTCACAGGCGTCGTTAGTCAGCCAATTTGGACGTCTGTTTCCGCAGGTGGGGCTTACTCGTGCGGGCTGACGACGGCTTCAACTGCCTACTGCTGGGGTGCAAACGGATCTGGCCAGATCGGGGACGGTACTTCCCAATCAAAGGTCTCCCCGACGGTCGTGCGGTCGTCGATGTCGCAGGTTGACGCCGGACTAGCCACTACATGCGGAGTGGATACAAGCGGGAACGCGCTCTGCTGGGGTGGAAACGATTCCGGCCAGATTGGAAACGGCACTCGGGTCTCGGCCAAGACCCCGGTCACATTGTCTTCCGGCCTCGGACAGGTTAGATCGGTCCTGCCTGGTAGTTCGCACACGTGTGCAATTTCTATCAATGGGCTGGGATCATGCTGGGGTCTCGCTTCTTCCGGACAACTGGGAGATGGAGTTGCCCCATACGTCATTGAACCGAAACCAGTCTCGGGTTCGATGGACCGGATGTGGACGGTTGCCGTAGGCATGACAGGTGTCAGGGGTGACGGTGGTCGTGATGCGACCGCGACCCTGAAGCTCAAGGCGAACCCGACGAGACCGGTGTCCGATGCGGCTGGAAACCTCGCGACATTTGCTGGAACCAACACTTCCACAGCATTCATTGTTGATACGGACACTCCGACGGTTACTTCGATTACCCGGACGGCGCCCTCGGCAATAACCCGAGGTTTCACAGCCCCGAGTTTTCGGGTGGTCTTCTCGGAACCGGTTTCGGGTGTCAGCACCTCTTCTTTCGTCGTGCGACTTGGGTCTGGCGTCGTGGGGACACCAACCGTATCCACAGTCGTCGCTGATGCGTCAACAACGGTTTCCGGCCTCAGTTCCGCCTACACGGTTGCCCTTGGACTCACCGGTGTTACTGGTGTCGGTGGAGAGGCCTCTTCAATCGACATCAGCGTTTCGGGTGATGTCGTGGTCAATGACGCCTTCGGAAATTCGCTCACCGTCACCATGCCAACGGGTTCCGTTTCTGGTTACGTCTTGGATACCGTGGCACCGTTTGTCACGTCCATTACGCGTGGGGTGGGTAGTCCATCCCTGATCGGCGCGCAATCGACACCCACCTTCACCGTCGTGTTCCCGGAAGCGGTCACAGGCGTCGCCACGAGTTCGTTCACGGTGGTGAAAGGGACCTCGGTCACGGGAACCCCGACGGTGAAGTCCGTCTTACCGTCCTCGACATCGGCCACGACCACCTTTACCGTGACTCTCGATTTGGCTGGGACCACCGCATCGGGTGAAGCAACGTCTACGGTCGGGATTGAGATCCCCATTGGGGCGATGATTTTCGACTCGGCCGGAAACAGCATCACTGCCGGAACCACCCCAACGCCCATTGACGTTTTCACTCTTGATACCGTCTCCCCTCGCCTGACGACTGCAACGCAGACCGATGGATTGCTGGCAGGCCGGATTAACGGCACAAACCCTCTAACTTTTCGGGTGGTGTTCACGAAGGCGGTGGCAAACGTCACCGCAGGTGCGTTCATTGTCGAACGTGGTCCATCGGTCGCGGGAACACCCACCATTGCCGTGTCTGGGTCGGGATCGATTTACACCTTGTCATTCGGTCTTGGTGGGCTTAGCGCACCGGGGGATGAAGGTTCGACCATTCAGGTCGGCCTCGCTTCACCGTCACCCATTGCAGACGTCGCCGGTAATTTTCTCGCGTTGGGAACGCCAATATTCGGGACGGCCAAAACGCTTGACACCGTGCGCCCGGAAATTGCTTCGGTCAGCCGGCCGGCTCTCATCCCAGAACTTACAACGGGCGCGCTACCCGTCGACTTCGTTGTGTCCATGACCGAACCGGTCAAGGACGTCTCCACGAGTACGTTCATGGTGAAGACCGGTTTGGGGATTCTCGGCGTGCCGACAATCAAGACGTTCGCTCCGGTTCCCGGTTCGAATACCGCCTTTGCCATCGGCGTCAGTTTGACGGGTGTGCTTGGCGCTGGCGATCCAACATCAACCATCGGGATCGTTGTCGCCTCCGGGGCATCCGGGACGGACCTGGCGGGGAATCTCGTCGGTCCGCATACCGGGGACTTTCCGCTAGCGTCTTCGAACTATGTTCTGTCAAACCTTCCCCCAAGTAGCCCGGGAGGCGGAGGCTCTGATCCTGCACCACCTCGTGTAATCCGCGTGCCAAACTCAGTCGCGCCGGTGCCAGAAAGTCCTGCCTCAGTCGATTCCACCGGCAGCATAACGGCCAAACCTAACCAGAACCAGTCGCCTGGTGGATTGCCCGACGCGGAACCCGTTGTGGTCAGCGCCAGTCAGCAGATTGCCTTCAGCGATGCCTTGAAGTCCGCCGGTAGCGCTGCCACGATTACGTTATTGAGGCTGATGGACGGCTTGTCGCCCAATCAGCGTTCCGCCGTTACGGCGCTTGTCGGATCAGTCGATCCCTCCCAGTCACGTGCTCTCGTCTCAACGCTCTCATCCCTCACGCCCGGTGAACTTGCGACGCTCAGCAATTTGGCTTCCACCCTGGCGCCGACCGAAATGGGGAAGGTCTTTGGCGCACTCGCCGATCTGGCGCGGTCGGGAGTCAAGGTGAGTGTTGTGGTACCCGACGCGATGAAGCCTGACGTTGACGGACGTGAAACCCTTACCTTCTCGCTGGACGAACCAGATGCAAAGTCGTTCCTTGTTGATGGTGCCGAAGTCGGTGGTGTGTATTCATCCACCGTCGGGCGTCGATCAGTGTTCGTCCTTGTTCGCCCGGGCCAACTGGCGCGGATTGCGCGTCCGAAGTCAGGCAATTGGCCTTCGGTTGCGCTGCCGTTGACCTACGGTGACCTCGCGGGAGTAGTGCCGCTTGTTGACCCTCCTGCGGATGCGTCGGTCCTAGTGTTTGAACCGGCGCCGCCGGGTCTGAATCAGGTCGAACAGGGCAGTCTCGGTGGTGGCATCGTCGTACCCGTCGCAGCTCCGTTCAGATTGACGATCACGGCAACTGCCCCGGACGCACGAGCCGCGATTTCGATGCCGTCGCTCGTGGTTCCTTCCGGCCAGACGCCCACGTACCTCCAGTCGACACGCACGTCGGGTGGGGAGTTCTTCGGGTACCTAAGGTCGCCGGCCGAGTTCAATCCCTTAACCGGTCGCCAGGACTGGTCACTGACCGCAAGCGAACTCGATCGAACCCTCTTTCTGCCCGTCGGCTTGCAGGCTGCATTCCTGGTCAACCTGTCGGGATCTGCACACCTGTACTCCGGACCTGACGACAATGCGACAGACTTTGGACTTGCCGCTCCTGCGAACACCATCTTCCCGGTAATTGGCCCGCAAGTCGGTCTCCGTATCTCCGTATTCAACCCGGTAACCAAGGGCTATGGATGGATTGATGCACAGGCGGTTGCCCCGTCTGGTCCGCCTGACAACGAGGACGGCAATCGCAGTGGTGACGCGCCGCCTGCGCCCGCTACTAGTCAGGCCCGGGCCGATATGCCACCTCTTCCAGTTACGGTGCGGACACGTGACCCACGCACGCGGGTATGGTCTTCTGCCCATCCCGACGCCACCGACTTTGGACCTGTGGGTGTCGCGCCTGTCACGTACCAAGTCCTGAAACGCGAGGGGAACCGCTACTACGTGGTCAATCCCATCTCCGGTAACTATGCGTGGATTGACGTCGACGCGGTAGATGAGCCTGGTGCATCCCCGTCAAGTCAGACGAGTGGCGCACCGGCTCCGCAGGCGGCGACGCCCAAGGTAGCGACATTGCCCGAGTTCGTCCGGACTAGGGATGCCGGCACTCATGTCTGGTCAACCCCGTATCCCGACGCGGCGGATTTCGGGCCGATCGGCCGTGCACCTGTCACCTATGAGGTGCTCCAACGCGAGGCGTCCCGGTACTACGTCCGCAATCCGATCACGCGGAACTACGCGTGGATAGACATCGGCGCGGTGGAAGTTTCCGGCCCCCCAATCATGACCAGCCCCGAGGCCCAGAGTCCCGGAGCTCCCTCAGTGCCGCCCGCCTCCTGCGTCTCAGCATGTGCGGACACACCCAAG
>BJHB01000297.1:0-4402 GCA_014191415.1 Chloroflexota bacterium | reverse complement strand
ACCCGTTCCGACGCTTGACCGGCCCCACGCTGAGCAGGTAGGGCATCTCCCCACTTCCATCGCGACCGGGAAGCCGTTTGGGATCCAGACCACTCAACGCGGTCGAGGTGGCATGGCTTGCCTTCGCGAACCGTTCGTGTTCGACACCTTCCGGAACGATCACCGTCCGGGACGCAAACCTGGATGGCAACCGGTCACGGGTATATCGACTGACCGCCACCAGCCGGTTCGCCCGGCCATAGCCAAGCTCATACCACGCCCGTGCGCCAGGCCGGCGAAACGGACGAACGGCGTACGTCCCGTGCACCGTGACGACCAATGGCCGGCGAAGCCCCACAAGCCCCGCCACGGCAGCTGGGGCCGAATATGGTTCGGTCACGCAGTGAACCACATCGCAATCCCGCGAGGCACGCCAGATCGCCAGCGTGTTTGCCAGTACCAGGCGCGACATCCGACGGGTCTCGGAAACATAGGAAGTCACCGAACCATGCCCGGGCATCGACGCGAGATCCGGCTCAGTACACCGTGACAAGGGCGACAAGATCCGCAAGTCGGCACCCTCGTTGCGCAGCGCCCGGATGAGCCCGATCGCATAGCGACCCCAACCATACGAAGGAGCGAGGGTGTCGGTCACCACCAGTACACGCATGAACGACCAACCTCAGCGACTTAGCGGAGCGCATATAGATCACGGGGCGACGGGGCGGAGTGTTTGGCCCCCCTCTCCCGTCGCATGGGGACAAGGCTCGGGTGCGAAGGTCCGGACTTCCTGCCAAAACACCGACCACCACCGTCAACGGCTAGTCAAGCGCCACGTTGGTCCGCGGGCATCCTTGCCCGCATCCTAAAACACCGACCACCACCATCAACGGCCAGCCGCGCGTACGTACATCACGGACGCCCGGCACCCCTCCGCCTCCCCAACTCCCAAGCGCAGCGTCCTCAAATCAGGCGGAGCGTTGGGATGAGCGGGTACTCACGTTCAAGAGCCACGCCGCCAGCAGCACGAGTGCCGCCGCCGTCATCGCCCGTGCGGCTCCCCAGCCGTCCGGTTCGTAGGTGAACACGATTGCGTGCCTGCCTGCGGGCACGAAGACCCCGCGGAATGCCACGTTCGTCGCCACGATGGGCACCCTTCGCCCGTCAACCGATGCCGTCCAACCCGGGGTCAGGGCATCAAGCAAGACAACCAGCGTCGGCGCAACGGTATCCACGTCAAGGACAACCACGCCGTCCGCCTCTCGTGAAATCCGGACGGGAACAACCACGCCTCCAGCCTCGGGAGACTTGGGAACCTCGGCATTCCCGCTTCTCGTCACCACTGCCTGGGGTCCGGCAAGCAGATCGATCCCGATCTCCTGCCGCATCGCATCTTCCGAAGATCCGGCAACGGCCCACGACGTCACGCCATACGTCCTCGGCCACGGTTGGATCAGGCGGTACATGTCTATGGTTGGGACGTCCCCCGCACCCGGCACCAGCGCCTTCTCCACAATCACGCCTGCGGGGACGTCAAGCGGCGCCATCACGGTCGAGGTCAGCAGCGCACCACCGCCGGAACTTGCGAGGACGCCCCATCGTGTCGCCATCAACTGGCGTCGCTGCTTCAGGCCGGTAAGGCCCAGCCCGTGCGTCGTCCCAATGGGAGCCCGTTCGCTACCGAGCGCCGACGCGACCAACGCCTGTTCTCGCGTGACAAGGTTTTCATACCCGTCTACCGACGCCATCCGCACGATCCGGGGATCACGCGCCCCAGCGTCACGGGAAAAGGACAGTGCAAGGTTTGGCGTGACGAGGTGTGACCAGACCTGGTACGAAAGCGTATCAACTTCGGCATGCGTTCTTCCGGACGCCAGCGCACGAACCCGCACCTCATAGTCAGTGGCCAGCGGCAGCCAACTGATGTGCCGGGAAGGGACATCGCCCACGCCGACAAGGGCAAGCCTTGCGACCGCGTCAAAACTGCTCTCTTGCGCGAGGATCACGTCATTCGCAGGGATCACCGGAAGCCGCACCTGCCCGTACACCAGCAACGGCGCCGCAATGAAGAGGCCGGCCAGCACGTTTGCATCTGTTCGTGGACGCCCCCAAGCCCACCACCACCCGGCACCCACCAACGACAGCAGCGGCACGGCTACACCCGGTGACGTCACATCCAGCATCTCGTGCAAGTGCCGCCACGTCGCCTCGAACCTTGCCCGGTAGAACTCCGGCGAGTAGTCGCCACGGTTCGCCGACGCCTCGAAAACGCGCGCGCCGACCTCGAACCGTTCCTCAGCCACGATGCGCAGCGTGTCGTTCTCAAGGGCAAAAACAACCGAAACCGTCACCACCGCGAGAACCAGGGCCACCGCAATTCCGAACCACCGGGCCGTACCGGAAACCGGACGCTGCGTCGTTCCAGCTTGCAACCCGAGGAGGCTCCGGACACTCCAGGGGTCCCGCCTAGGCGATATGCCCGCGCGCCCAGCGGCCAGGGGCGAGAGGCGCAAACCCATCGGTGCAAGGATCGCAACGGCACCGACCGTCCAGAGAAGGAACCGCGAGGGATCCCGGAAGAGACCCAGCACCGGCAGTCCGCCAATGAACGCACCGATATAGCCGTACTTGCCGAATGCGATCACGATCCCGATCACCGCCATGGCACCAAGCCACGGCAGACGGGCAGTCATTGACGGAGAGAATGCCGGCACCGCCCGGTCCGCGGGCATCCTTGCCCGCCCACTCGCCTCTCCCGTCGCCAAGCGAAGCGTATTTTCATCAGGCGGGGTGGTCGAGTGGCGCTTGGGTGCGACGTTGGCGGTGGGGGCCGCCGTCGCCTCCATCGTCGACGCCATCGCACGTGCACGGCGACCGACGGTTCCCGGTGCCGTCTGGGCCCGTTCATCCCTGACCAGCTTCCGGTACCTCGACACCGCGTAGATTGCCAAGCCCACCGGGAGCGGTCCGAGATAGATGGCCCAATGCGCCGAAACCCATCGGGACATCGAGAACGACGGGGAAAGCAATCCAAGGAGAAGATCCAGGGGAGATACCGATCCAAGCGCCCTTGCAGAATCGGACAACCCGCCCTGACGTACCGATGCATCAAGGATGGACATCGTCGGGATGATGCGGACTGCCGACACGCCCACACCCAGGATGCATCCGCCAAGGAGGATGACCAGCGCCATCCTTCTCGCGAACTCACCCTCCCGGAACAGGGCCACCGCCGCCCACATCATGGCCGGCAGCGCGGCGATAAGCACCACCTGCGGGTGCCCACCGAGGATCCCCAAGGCAAGCACGATGCCACCAAGCGGTGGCGCGAGAGGGTGCCAGTCAATCGTGCGCGCGACCACCCACAACAGGGCGGGGAGCAACCAGTACGCCCCCGCCTGGTTCAGCAGCGGGGCACCACCTACAACAAAGAGGGATTGACTGAAGATCAAGCCGGCAAGGGTGGCCTCGACGCGGGTTGCGCCCCACGTCCGGGCAAGGCCAAAAGTAGCCACACCCGCCAGCGCCGTCGAAAGTGCAACCGCACCGTAGTAGCCAGCCTGCGCACCACCGATGAGCAGGGGGATCCAGACCAGGGGCGAAAACCATCCGTACTCACTGAACGCGATCGGAAAGCCCCCCGATATCGTCGACGTCCATAACGGGATATCGCCACGTCGCAAGGCATCCGCGAGGATTGCATGCGCCGGACGGTACGCGAGGATCACATCGGCATTGGCGAGTTCATCGCCAAGGATGAACCGGCCATAGACGAGGAACGGCAAAAGGAAAAGCAGCCATGGACCGAACGGAACGATGTCCGAAACGGCCTCGAGCTCCTTCTCCTCTGATCGGGTCACGTACCACAGTCCCCAGTGTGTCTCGGTCGTAATGCGAAGCGTCGTTCAGTCGTGGGCGACATGCAAGCGAAGCGTATTTTCATCAGGCGGGGTGGTGGAGTGGCGTTTGGGTGCGACGCGCTTCCCGCGCCCTGACTGGCATCAGTTCGGACGACCGTACTTAAGCTCGAGGGACCAGCGTGCCGTACCCGGTCCGGGCGGCCGCGACCGATCCGCCCGGACCATCGCTCGAACCTGTGCGTTGCCTTGCCAAACGCACCAACCGGGGTCAGGTTCCCCGGCCCCCACTGGTTCACGGATCCGCAACGCCCCACCACGCCCCCTATCTCTATTCGCTTCGCTACGGGATCGGTCCGCGGATATCCCCGTACCCCCATCCCCCCGCCCACCCGTTGGATCTCCCCCATCGGTCAGGATCGTTATGGCGCCGGTGCACCGCACACGGGCATCTGTTGCACCCACTGGAAGCACGTAGTCCAGCGCAATCGAAAAGGGAACAGGCACGTCCCCTTCCACACTGTCCGAAATAGCAATCCCGGAGGCGGTGGCGTGAACCTCTCGGG
>BJHB01000296.1:0-4411 GCA_014191415.1 Chloroflexota bacterium | reverse complement strand
TCATCGGGTGCCTCTGGCCGGGACCAATCGGATGCCGACCAGAAGGTGGTTTGCGGGACGGTCTCCGGGACGATGGCACGTGACGGGTATGGAGTGCTGGCGAGGGCCAAGGTGATCAGGGCCGTGCCGATGACCGCCTCCTGACCAGGGTTGGGTGACGCGGCGTCTGGCGTGGAAATGGGAAGTGGGGCAAGGGTTGCGGGATCGTAGAGGACAATCCGGACTTGGTACCGGTTCACGGGAGTACCCGGTGGCACCCATACTGCGCGACGGATCGTGATCGGCGTGCCCGGTATCCACGCTGAGGTGCCGGGACCTTGACCATCAGGCGATGTGGCCTGCACGGGGGAGTCTACCGAGATTCGAGTGCCATCCGGTCCGACGAGACGGATCGAGATCGCGGTGTCGGTCGTGACTGTTGACGATGTCTCGAAGGTCAGTGACATCCGGACGGCATTGCCACCATGGATCTGATCGGCATCCATTGAACCACTCGCAAGCGTGATGGTCGCACCGGATGGTGTGCGGAACGCTGCTGGATGGGTCGGGATGGTTTCCTTGGGTGGATTGGTCTCGAAGAGGGTGAGGACGGCGTTCTGGGAGGTTTCGCGCAGGACGGGCCACGCATGGTGGTTCAACCATGCCTCGACCCTGTGTTCCGGATCGGCTTGCCCAAGGCCGGCCTGGAGGAACCAGAGACGGCGGTTCTCGGATGCGAGTTGGGTGAGGCGCGGTCCGATGGTTGCGGGATCGATGGGTGGTGGGACGGTGGAGGGTAGGACGGTATGCCACAGGCCACCGTCGTAGGTGTAATCGTAGTACCAGGCTTGCCAGGGACCGGTCAGGAGGACGGCGTCACCCGGCTGTTCGAGGGCACTTATCCGACGGGTGAGGCTGCGGTAGTCGGCCCGCTGGTAGTCACCCCCGTAGTAGGTGATCCAGAACGGCACCACGGCGAGGGCAACGCTGGCGCCCAGGCACGCCCCAAGCCAACGGCTTGCCCGTCCCAACGTCCCTGATTGAAATGCGCTTTGCAGCAAGTCCGCGTGGCTGATGAGTCGCGCCATGCCTGCGACGGCGCTGACGATGATGAGTGGTGCCAAGCCACTCAGGTAGCGTCCCTGAACTGGTTTGGCGAGGGCCAGTGCCACCATCAGGACGGTTGCTCCGGCAATTGCCGATGCAATCCACAGTCGCCGGATGGTCAGGACAGTTGGTGCGCCGATGACCGCGAGGGTGACAAGACCGATGGCTGCTGGCCAGCCTCGCCATGCCGGCGTTTCGGGACCGCCCGTCATGTCACCGAGGGCGGTGAGGATGGCAGCGGGCCATGTGGCAAGGGGTGCACGTGGGTCCGAGGACATGCTGCCATCACTGAATGGGAACCCGATCGTGGCACGCATGCCGGTGGCGATGGCCAGCCAAGGGATGATCGCGACGGCGAGAACGGCACCAGTCGCGGCGACACCACGCCAGAGGCGAGGTCGGTCATGACGAATCCAGAGTGCTCCGGCGAGGTGGCCGGCGAGGGCAAGGAGGCCGCTGTAGTGAATGGTCGCGCCACCAAGGGTCAGGAGGGTGTAGCCAACCCATTGGACCCGCCTCCACCGGGAATCGGCGGTGTCCATGGATGAGGCGGTGCGCAGGACAATCCACGTGGAGGCAAGCGTGACGGCTGTGGCGAGGGCATACATGCGTGCCTCGCGGCTGTAGAAGACCGGAAGAGGCGCGATCGCAATGGCGATAGCCGCCCAACGGGCGATACGCGGGTCGTAGAGGTCCCGCGCGACGCCCCAGGCGATCGGGATGGTGAGGGTGCCAATGACGACCGAGAGGCTGCGGATGACGACACCATCGGTGGTTCCGATGCCGCCTGCTTCGGCAAGGCGTACCCACGCACCTAACGCGAGATAGTAGCCGGGAGGGTGTTCGAAGAGGGCACCGGCAAGCTGGCTGATCAGGGCTGCTGGCGCAAGGACGGCGTACCGGAGGCTGACAATCTCGTCGAATTCGAGATCACCGAGGCCGGTAATCCGGATGAGACGCAGGATGAAACCGACCACGATGATGGCCGGTATCCAGGGATCGACGACGCGCTGGGAGGGTGCAGACGTCATCGGAAGTGGTTCGGCTGTCACGGGTGACCTTGGTCTTGGGCCCGGTTCTATGGTTTTGAAACGGTTTGGTGGGGACGGGGGTGGCCTCATCCGTGGATGCTGAAGGCGTTGCAGGATAGCCGTAGTTGGACCTGCCTACTTTTTGGGTTGGCGGCGCAGAGTGACACGACGGAACACTCAGAGTCGTTGGAACCGTGCACTTTAATTCTGGTTGGCGGCATGTTCAGTATTCCTTGGATTTGGTTACTTGGGACTCCGTGGCGAATGATCAAGTAGCGTTGGCACGGCAGGGTCGATCTCCTAAACACGTGGCGGTCGGTATCAAGTCGAAGGAAGTGATTGACGATGGCGACGGATGGTGTCAGTCCTGTGTCGTTGGTTGCCGCGCTTGTGAACAGGCTTACCGACCCGTCACGTCCCTATGGCGGACTGATCCTTGCGCTGATTGGCACGTTCTGGGCGTGGGCTCCACTGATTGACCCGTCACTCAGTGTGTGGCGCACCTTCGATGCACCGAACCACATGGTCCGCACCCACTTACTCGCGGTGATGGCGTCGCAGGGCGAGTGGTTTCCACGGTGGTTTCCCCAGCAGTTCGGGGGATATGGCTACCCGACACTGAATTTTTACGCACCGCTGACGTATTACCTGACGTCTGCTTTGGCGATGGTGCTCCCGGGTGGGTACGCAATCCAATCGGCCTACGTGACAGCGCTGGTGGTGGCATCGGTCACGGTGGTGACTGGGACGTACGCGCTGGGGTGGGTACTCTGGCGGCACGGACCGGCAGCATTCCTGATGGCAATGAGTGTGGCGTACGGGCCGTACGTGGTGCAGACCAACCTGTTTGTTGCTGGTTCTGTACCGCAGGTGTTCGGTCACGCACTTATGGTGTGGCTGCTGACCGCAATCCACGAATTGTGGCGACCGGACCCCAGACGGGTATGGTCCCGGCGCCGGTCATGGTGGGGCACGTCGGCCACTGTTGCCCTGCTATTGCTCACACACGGGGTGTCGGCGCTGCTCGGTGGCATCCTCGCAGCCGGGTGGGTAGCAGTGTTGTTCCTGCGTCACCCTGACTGGCAAGCGTTGGCACGGACGACGTCCGCCGCCGTGTCGGGCGCACTCTTGTCGGCGTTCTCGTGGTTTCCGGCGCTGATGGACACAGCCTTCGTCCAGACCGAACGGATGCAACTCGGGGCACTGAATTTCCGGAACTGGTTCATCCGTTGGCCGGGGTACCAACCGCCCCTGTGGGGATTGCAGGAACGTAGCCCGTATACGGTTGGTTTTCCGGTTGATCTTCATTTCGCGTACTCGAATATCCTGACCGGACCGATGCGGCTCAGTCTGGTGCAGTCAGTTGTTCTTGTTGTTGGACTTGCCTTCCTCACTTGGCGGTACTTGAAGCAGAATGCGGTCACGCGGCTCTCGTCGCCAGTCAGCTTCCCTGTGGCGTTCGGCAGTGTGGTGGCAGTTCTCTTGTATGCCAACCAGTTCGACTGGGCGGTGCCCGTGTGGGAGGCGTATCCGATCCTCCAGAAGATCCAGTTGCCAACCCGGCTGTTCGGTCCGATCGCGTTTGCGATCGCGTTGGTCCTTGGCGGGACCGTGGCCTCGTTGCCCCGATCGGGGCGCATGACCATGGTCACGACTTTGCTGCTGGCGGTCCTGATGGTTGCATCCGGTACGGCAAGCCGGACACTCTTCGTCGGTGAGGCGCCATACGACACCGTCAGCGATGCCGTGGTGGATGACCTCGAGGCGCGCGAACCGGGGAATACGACGTCGACCAACGAGTTCCTGCCCCGGTCTGCCGACTTCGAGACATGGCACGAGGGGGAGGCGCGGGGATTCTGGTTGTACGACCGGATGTTCCCTGATGCAGGGTGGGTGGCCGGACAGGTGATGACGTGGTCAGGGCAGGTTGGGATCCACGGGGTTTCCCAAGCTGGATTGTCGTGGGTGGTGGATGTGTCGGTGCCTCCGGTTGGTGATACCGGTGGCGGCGGGGTACTTGCGTTTCACCAACTGGCTTTTCCTGGATGGCGGGCATGGGTGGACGGCCGACCGGTCGCGATCGAGGCGGCACCACTGATCGGATCACAGGCATTCTCGCCGGGGTTCATCCTGGTTGCGGTACCGGCGGGGGACCATCGTGTTTCCCTGCGGTTCGGTGCGGATGGACCTCGAATTGCGAGTGCAGTGGTCTCGGCGGTGGTCGTGATTGTTGTTGCATTGCGCGTGTGGTCGCGTGCTCGAATGCTTGGCAAGATGCTTGTGGCGACAACAAT
>BJHB01000295.1:0-4416 GCA_014191415.1 Chloroflexota bacterium | reverse complement strand
GCCTGGGGTGAGGTGACCTCATGAACCAGATGAAGGTCTATGTAGAGGAGCGCCGGCTCACCCGCTGCCTCACGGACCAAGTGGGTTTCCCAGATTTTCTCAAACAGGGTCTTTGGGGTCGTCATGATCGTCGCATCTTCTCGCTTGTCACTAGAGGCGTAGGTCAGGCGTGCGCCGGTGCTGCCTCTGGTTCATTCATGCTGATGGGAGTGGATGGCGAGGCACGCCGCCCGCGGCCAGCTGCACGGTCATGCTGCGCCGCAACAACCTTGTTTATCGCGTTCACGTATGCCCGGGCGGACGCGACGATGATATCCGTGCTCGCACCGCGCCCGACAAAGGTGCCTTCATCGGGCGACTCAACCTTGATTGAAACCTCGCCAACCGCGTCCGTCCCCGCGGTTGCGGAGTGCACAGTGAACTCAACCAGTTTCACCGGCAGTTTGACGAGACGTTCAATTGCATTACACGCGGCCTCGACAGGTCCGCTTCCCGTCGCTGCGTCCTGCACAAGCTCTCCGCTAGGAAGCATGAGGGAGATGGTGGCCGTTGGAATTGACGGTTCGCCGCAGCTTACCTGGACACGTTCGAGCCGGTACGTTTCCGGCGCCACCAGGACCTGATCGGCGACGACAGCCTCAACGTCCCCGTCCGTGACGTCCTTCTTCTTGTCGGCGATTTCCTTGAATGCCTTGAACGCACGCATGAACTCATCGTCACTCAGGGTGTACCCGAGCGCCTTCAGTCGGTCACGGAATGCGTTTCGCCCGGAATGCTTGGAGATCACGATACGAGAGTCTGTGCGCCCGATACTGTCCGGAGTCATGATCTCGTAGGTGATGCGATCCTTCAACATGCCGTCCTGATGCAGCCCGGACGCGTGGGCGAAAGCGTTTCCGCCAACGACAGACTTGTTCAGCTGCACCGGGAAGCCCATGTATGAGGCAACCATGCGGCTTGTCCGCCAGATCTGGTCGGTTTTGACACCCGTCTCGCAGTCGAAGAAGTCGGCGCGGGTCTTCAAACCCATCACGATTTCCTCAAGTGCTGCATTCCCAGCGCGCTCACCAACACCGTTGATGGTGCATTCGACCCACTCCGCACCCTCCTTGACGGCGGCAAGCGAAAGGGCGGTTGCGAGACCGAGGTCGTTATGGCAGTGAACGGACACTGCTGCGTTGCCAATGTTCGGTACCCGGTTCATGACATAGCGAACGAGGTCGGCGAACTCCGCCGGTTGCATGTACCCGACACTGTCCGGAATGTTGATCACTGTCGCGCCGGCTGCGATTGTCGCTTCGAATACACGGCAAAGATAGTCGCGGTCGGACCGGGCCGCATCCATCGCAGAGAACTCGACTTCAGGCAGGAACGACCGCCCCAACTTGACCGCAGCCACAGCCATTTCAAGGGCTTGGTCCCTCGAAATCCTCAGTTGGTAGTTCAGATGAATGTCACTCGTCGACAGAACGGTATGAAGCCGAGGCGCCACAGCCTTCATGAGCGCGCGCGCAGTTGTCTCGATGTTCGGGAGCTTCGCATCAGAAAGCGCCGCGACCTGACAGTCGCGCACGATCTCACACACGGTTTCGACGGCGCGGAAGTCGCCGGGCGATGTGGCTGGGAACCCGGCCTCAATGCAGTCGACACCGAGGCGTTCTAGCTGTCTGGCAATCTCAATCTTCTCGTCGAAGGTAAGTGCGCCGCCGGCAGCTTGTTCGCCGTCGCGGAGGGTTGTGTCAAAAATCCGAATGCGGCGCATGATTTCGCTCCCTGGAGAAAGTCCTGACCTGTCTGCCCGGCGGCGACTGAGATTTCCGAATTGGACCTCTCAGGTCCGCCTGGCGAAGGGTCTCGCGTCAAGTGTTATTTGGAGTTCAACCAGCTCATCTTGGAGCGGAGTTCGCGACCGACCGTCTCGATCGGGTGCTCTGCCTCATGACGTCGCGTGGCAAGGAATGATGGCCGCCCGGCCTGGTTTTCAAGGATCCAGTTGCGGGCAAATGTCCCATCCTGAATTTCCTCAAGGATCTTCTTCATCTCGGCACGTACCGCCGGGGTAACGATGCGTGGACCAGTGACGTAATCGCCGTACTCCGCCGTGTCGGATACGGAGTAGCGCATGTAGGTCAGGCCGCCTTGGTAGAAGAGGTCAACAATCAACTTCAATTCGTGCATCGTCTCGAAATAGGCCAGCTCGGGCTGGTAGCCGGCCTCGACCAGCGTTTCGAAAGATGCCTTTACCAAGGCGCTGACACCACCGCACAACACGGTCTGCTCGCCAAAGAGGTCGGTCTCAGTTTCCTCAAGGAAAGTGGTCTCCAGCACACCGGCGCGCGTCCCACCAATTCCCTTCGCGTATGCGAGAGCATTTTCACGGGCATGCCCTGAAGCGTCCTGGTGCACGGCAAAGAGACACGGCACCCCGGAACCTTCCACGAAAACCTCACGGACACGATGCCCCGGGCTCTTGGGCGCCACCATGATCACGTCGACGTCCTTAGGTGCCACAATCTGGTTGAAGTGGACGTTGAAGCCGTGCGCAAACATCAGTGTCTGACCGGCGCGGAGGTGCGGTTGCACATCGTGGAGGTAGACATCACGCTGAATTTGGTCCGGGACGGTGAACATGATGAAATCGGAAGCAGTTGTTGCATCTGCAACTGACTTCACATCGAGGCCGGCAGCGGCTGCCTTGGCGCGCGACGGAGACCCCTCATAGAGGCCGACAATGACCGAGACGCCACTTTCGTGGAGGTTGAGTGCGTGGGCGTGGCCCTGGCTCCCGAACCCGAGGACAGCAACGGTCTTGCCTCTCAACCGACCGAGGTCGGCATCTGCGTCGTAGTACATGGTTGCCATTTATTTGCCCTTCCTTTTCAATGGACTCTTGGGAAGCCCGGTGTGTTCCGCGGTCCGAAGTGTGCCCGTTGGCGACTTGCCGTGGGGCCCACGGGCTACCCGGCGGCTTCCAGCATTCGTGCTTCGGAGCCCCGAGCGGTGATTTGCGCGCCCCGGACCATGCTGATCATGCCCGTACGCACCATCTCCTTGATCCCGTATGGGCGCAGCATGCCAAGGATGCTGTCAATCTTGTCGTCAGTCCCCGTGACCTCGACGATGACTGCATCGTTTGCGACGTCAACCACCCGTCCCCGGAAGACATCCGCAAGGTTGCTAATTTCCAATCGATTTGACGCTGATGCGCAGTGGATCTTGATGAGCGCAAGTTCACGGTCAACCGTTCGGTCCTCCGAGACATCGCTGACCCGGATCACGTCAATCAGTTTGTAAAGCTGCTTGATCACCTGTTCAACCTGGGTCGTTGCCCCGTCGACGACAATGGTCATCCGACTGATCTTGTCCGTCTCGGTATGGCCGACCGTAAGGCTCTCGATGTTGAACCCACGCCGTGAAAACAGGTTTGCAACCCGTTGCAGGACACCTGGTTGGTTCTCCACGAGTGCGACAAGAGTGTGCTTCATGGCATTGGTTCCGTTCTTTTCAAGCTCTGATCCCGGAAGTGGCTACACTCCACCCTTGTCGCTTCCAGCCGCCACCGCAACCTGCTGCATCTTTGGGGCGACATCGTCCGCACTTTCAATCGTCTCCTGCAACGACGCGCCAGGTGGCACCATCGGAAAGACATTTTCCTCCGCATCAACGACAAACTCGATCATCGCCGGACCCTCGATCGCGCGTGCCCATTCGAATGCGGCGCGCACTCCGTCCACTTGCGAGACCCGAATTGTTGGGATGCTGTAGGCCTCACCAAGTTTCACGAAGTCCGGGTTCCACATCTTTACGCCCGAATAGCGGCGGTCGTAAAAGAGCTGCTGCCACTGGCGAACCATCCCCAAGTAACTGTTATTGAACAAGGCGATCTTGACGGGGAGTTTCTCCTCGGCGAGCACTGAGAGTTCCTCTAGGGTCATCTGGAACCCGCCGTCACCAGTGACGCACCAGACTTCCTCTTCTGGCTTGCCTAACTGGACGCCGATTGCAGCGGGTAACGCGTATCCCATTGGGCCGAGACCGCCGCTCGTGATGTGCGTGTTTGGCCGCTCAAAAAAGTAATGCTGCGCCGCCCACATTTGTGCTTGTCCAACGTCTGTGACAAGCACGGCCTTGCCCTCAGTTGCGTGGTAGAGCTCCCGCACGATCCATGGCGACGACATCGTTTCCGCCTTCTCGGGCAGAGCTAACGATGGATGCTCAATCCGCCACTGGGAAAGGGTCTGCATCCACTCGGGATGATGACCCGGCTTGACCTCCTCAAGCAATGCCTCAAGGACGTTCTTGGCATCACCCACAATTGGAACCGCGGTCCGGACGTTCTTGCCAAGCTCGGCAGGATCGATGTCGACATGAATGATCTGAGCGTGCGGTGCGAAGGCATTCAGGCGGCCTGTGACC
>BJHB01000294.1:0-4420 GCA_014191415.1 Chloroflexota bacterium | reverse complement strand
CATGGAAATATCGGTGTCGTAGCCGAACTCAGCCGGGACGGTGGCGCGCATCTTGGCGAGATACGCCTTGAGTTCCCCGGTATCGAACACGTAGTCCAACCCAAGTCCGATGTGCAGTGGACCGACTATCTGGGCCATATGATCAATGTGCGTCGCCACGAGCTCGGCTTGGTCTGCGTCGACGGGGCCGACGAAAAGGCCGATTCCGTTGACCCCCACGACGCCCCCGGTCTGGGCACACTCCCGCACAAGGTCGTCTGGGATGCTCCGCGGATGGGCAACTATAGCGTGTGCATTGCTGTGAGAGAAAACCACTGGTTTCGTAGCCATTTTTAGAACATCGCGTGCTGTCCGGTATCCAGTATGGCTGCAGCACACCACCATCCCCACGCGCTCCATCTCGCGCACAACATCGTGCCCGAAGGCCGTCAGACCATCGTCGTCGTCCTGGCACCCCCCGCCGGCAAGGTTGTTCCGGTTGTACGCAAGAAGCATCCAGCGAACACCCAGGGAGTGATATGCACTGATGAGCGACAGCTGATTTCCGATTGCGTTCGCTCCGTCGATGTCAAAGCAAACACCAAGTCGCCCTGTCTGTTCCGCCAGGTACACGTCCGCAGAAGTCGAAACCAGCATGTAGTCATCGTGCACGGACACCCAGCGTCGGATCGTAGCGAGCGTCTGGAAGTGGTCAGCAACGTCCATTTCGCCGAAGCCGACGTTCAGCGACACGGCATTTACACCTGCCTCACGATAGCGGCGAAGTTCGGGTAGGAAGTCAGTCCCGAAGGGCGCCCCGACTGGCATGCAACCGTGGTTATCCCAGACCAAGGTGTTCCTCACGATGCTCTTGGCCTCGTCAACAACATCGCGCATCTGGTCAGTCTGCTTGCGGTTCATGGCTGCTCAGCGCAGCGCCTTCTCTGACTGGTGGCCAAATGGGTCGCATTCAACTCGGAGCGGTATACCGCCAACCGAGGACCCACACGCCTCCGGAAGGTCCCCGGATCAGGCATGCGACTTCAAACCAATCGGTCTCGCTCTCTATCGACAACGGCGGCATCACTCGGGCAGTCCGGCAATTGGCCAAGTTCAAGCGGGACATCAGGCATCCACGGTTTCGACTGGAGCAGACACCGCACCTATTCGCGTGTCACAAGAGACGCTTCGGGTGACCTAGGTGAGCACAACGGCAAGGGGTTCCGGGCGCCCTGGAACAAGATAGGTGCCACAAACGACAAAAGCGCATCCGGCAATCTGGCGATGACCCCGTTCGTGAGCGCAACTCGCACCGCTCCCGAGCCCGGAACTTGATCTGTTGAAGGCGTGCCCGCTCTGCCGACGAAAGGAAATCGGAACTTGGAAACCATGCGTTCTATACACACCCAAGTCAGTGCACTTCTCAATGAAAAGGCCATGCCCTATACCCTCGAGGAAGGCGTCTTCGTGGTTGACCAAATTCGTGACACCGTTCGCTTCACGACCCGTATCACCACAGACTTCTTCAATGGCCGGATCCAAACCCTGATCGTCGACACATCGGCTCCGTTGGTCCAGGTGCAGACGATGGGATCCGACACGTGTGAGGGTAGCCCGAGCCTTCAACCCTGTGAACGTGAGCAGGTATACGCCTTGGTGAGTTTGCTGAACCCAATCACGGAACTGCTGGGTTCGTTGAGTTTCGATAGTGCCACCGCGACGATCAACCACACCTGGCGGGTGCCAATCCCAGACACGCTGGACCAAAAAACGTTTTCCACGATTGTCAACGCCGGTTTGAACTCGATTGACGTTTGCCGGCCGGAACTGGTGGCAGTTGCAACTGGAGAGAAAACGGCAACGGCAGCCCTCTTGAAGCTTATTTCACCCCGCACGCAGACGGACGGCGACGCCCACGCGCTCAGCGCCTAACACGCTCAGGGGAACCCTATTCCACCTGCATCAAAGCAGGAAGAAAGTGCGTCTCACATCGGCGTGTGGAACGGGAGAGGAAACCCAATGACCAATCCGAACAGCATCGAAAACCTGATCCTGTCGATTGACCAGCTCCTCGAATCGCTGGGCATATCCTGCTTCGTCGAACGGGATGCCCTAGCCGTGGCCTTGGCCGGGACGGACGCACCAAGTTACGAATTCGGCCTGTTCGCCTTTTCTCTCGACGGAGAGGCAGTGCTGCTCGGAGTTCGGTCAGCGGCCGATGTCCTAGGTTTCGACACTGCGGCATGTCCAGCACTAGCGATTGCTCCGTTCAACCTGGCCCAGACTCAGCTGCTCCTCAACCAGATCAACCAGCACGAAATCAAGGCCGGATCCCTCGCAATCGACCCAACGGATGCTCGTCTGACGTTCATCTGGACGTTCCCAGTGACGTGGCAGCCGGACGTAGACCTTGCCGGGATGGTCCTTGGGACCGCGAGCGCCGTCGACCACTATTTTTGCGCGATCAAGGACTGCATGGTGCACGGCATTACCGCCGCCGACGCCCTCGCCGCGCATCGTGCGCGCATCGAGGACAGCGCCGAGACGGACCGGAAAGTTCGTCGTCTCCTCGGCGAAGAGGACTGCGAGACGGTTTTTCGACGCCTTCTCGCCGACACAGAAATCTAGCGAGGCGCTCCGCAACCTCGCGCAATTTCAGCACCCGGATCTGTGCAAGTCCCCAGCGTGGCACTACCCGTCGTAGTCGATTCCCAGTGCACCCGCAATCGCCCGCAAGACAAGGTCCCACGACTGGAAACTGAACCGCGAGGGCGCCAGCGCGTTCTTCGTCATCACCACAGCCAAGTCATGTGATGGGCAGTACATCGAGATCGATCCACCAAATCCGGTGTGACCGAAGGCATCGGGCCATGGAGCGACGGTAGGAATGCCGCAGAATGGATGGATCGCCGCACCCAACGCGTACCCAAGGCCCATGCGCGTCGTCCACCCCACATGCGCTCCATCGGCTCCGGAGTACGGGATTGTCGCTTCGGCAATCGTCGATGGGCTTAGAAGCCGGACCCCATCCAACCCAGCCTCCCTCATTGCGGCGTAATGACGCACCAACGCACGAGCGTTTGTGATCAGGCCGGCCGCCGGCATGCAGCCAGCGCGGGCGGCTGAAGTATTGAAGTCTGACGCTGACTGCGCCCGGTCTTCACGTTCCTCATGGGTCATAGGTCCAAGACCAGTTGACGGGTCCGGGTCTCTTGCAGCTTCGAGGGTGGCAATCCTCGAGATGATCGCGACATCTGCGGGGACGCCGAACCACATGTCGTCAAGACCCAATGGATGTGCGACCTCGGCGCGCATGACGTCACCAAACGGTGTGCCGGTAGCACCCTCAACTGCCCGACCCAAAAGTGTCCCGAACGTCATGCTGTGATATGCCATTGACGCACCCGGCGCCCAATCTGGCGTGGCATTCTCGAGATGGCGCCCGGTTTGCAAAAGGCTGGGATAGTCAGTTATCGGCACGTCACGGAACTCTGGGAGGCCCGCGCGATGGCTCAGGGCATGTCGCACCGTGACATTCCCCTTGCCATGTTTGGCGAATTCGGGCCAGTACGTGGCAAGCGGCGCGTCGTACTCCATCAAACCCCGTTCGACGAGGCGGTGCACGACTGTCGCGGTCACGCCCTTGGAGTTCGAGAACACGAGGAACAGGGTGTCCTGCTCAACCGGGCGTCCCGTGGCTTGATCGGCGACACCGGCAACCGCATCGACGACAAGCGCACCCCGATGGATTACCGCGACCTGCAAGCCTATTTCACCGTACAGGGCAATGGCTTCCCGAAGAGCTAGGGTCGCGGCTGACTGAATTGCAGAGACGCTTGGCATTCCGTTCCTTCCAATGGGACGTCACGAGTGAAGCACACGCCCGTCATCCGCGCGTGCCGGACGGAAGTACGGGTCAACGACCTGTGTCAGGAAGTTTGCCGCCAGAACCCGGTATCCCTCGCCATTCGGGTGAAGGTCGTCGGGCAAGAGATGTGCCGAACTTGCGCCGAACAGGGTCTGGCCATCAACGTAGTGGATCTGACGATCACCACGTGAACGAAGCAGTTCCACGACGGCCTGAACCTCGTAGCGCATCGACGCAAGTGTGAACCCAACGGGGTTCACCTCGGTCTCACGCTGGACACCCCAGATTGGAGACACCAACACGATCGGTGTCACCGGGTGGCCCTCCCGGACAATTTGGACAAACCCAGTCAGGGTTGTCCTGAATGTGCGCGGCCCGAGACTTGCGGCGCCGTAGATGTTGATACCTGCGCATATCGAAATGTAGGAAGCTGGGAGGGATCTGATCATCCGGGCGACGCCGATGTCCAGATGGCATTGACCGCCATACCCAAGGCATGTCAGGTTGAGATCCGCGTGGCGCGCCACAATCGCCGGCCAAGTCTGCGTTGGCGACGGCGCGGCGCGGCACTGG
>BJHB01000293.1:0-4444 GCA_014191415.1 Chloroflexota bacterium | reverse complement strand
GGCTGGTGGAGCGCGGTGTCCTTGCCTACGACGAACCGCTCGCCCGGTGGTGGCCAGCGTTCGAGGCGCACGGCAAAGGTGGCATCTCCGTCCGCCACGCGCTCTCGCACCGGACGGGTCTGCAGATGTTCAAGAACCTCGACCGGTCCGAATACCCGTCGTTGGACGCCACCGGTCGAAACCTCGAGGACGCCACGCCGGAGTACGCACCCGGCGCGTCGATGGGCTACCACGGAATGACCTTCGGCACCCTCCTCGGCAAGGTGATCGAAGGCGCGACCGGCAAACCATTCGCGCAGGTCCTGCATGAAGAGATCACCGGGCCCCTGGGCATCCCCGACCTGTACTGCGGGGTTCCGGACGTGCCAGCCGTCACCAACCGGATTGCTGCCCTGTTGCCGGGTGGCATCCCGGATAGCGCCACCGGACTGGTGGGAATGACCGATGCCGAACGTGCGCCACTTGCAGTGACGTCGGCAGAGAGGGGCAAGCGCGAGTTCCAGACCGGGTGCATGCCGGCCGGAGGCATGATCACCAACGCCGGCAGCATCGTCCGGATGTATGGCGCAATGCGCGAGCCCGGCCTCGATGGCGTGCGGATGCTGACCCCCGAGACGATTGCGAACGCCACCGTGCCGTACTTCGGCGCCGACGGCCGGCACATCGAATGGGTGGGACGCATGGGACTTGGGTATGTCATCGGCGGTTCGCCTCACCTGGGGTGTGGCGTGGTGATCCCTTCACCGTGGCCGGACTCATTCGGGCACACCGGACTTGGCGGGTCACTCGCAATGTACTGTCCGTCACGAGACCTTGCCGTGGCCCTGACCAAGAACGCCCTGATGCCCGGGCGCCTCGAATGTCACACGTGGGACCTCGTCATGCGGGCAATCACTGGCGCCCTCGGCCTACCCTACGAGGCATAGCGCCAGGGCAGACGCGGTGATTCGCGGTCATCCGGACCGTTCGATCAAGCGCGGGTTGCCGCGCGTAGTCCCGCGGTACCCTCTCACCCACGCAACACCGGGTGGCCCTGGCGATAGGTCACCATGCGCGGTTTTGCGCCATGTCAGGAATTGCAACGATGACCAGGATGACGGGCGGACGCACTCTTGGTGGCATTCCCCTGCGGGCTGTCCCAAGCCGGGATGTCCACTCGCAGGAGAATGAACTCCTTACCACCACCTCAGCCCATCTCCGCACCTGGTATCCCGACGGTGTCCCCACAGATGTCCACCAAGCCGCGCGCCACCTGTGCGCAGTGTGGGTCGATTACCGGTTGCCGATCGAGGATCGCACCCCTGACATCCTCGCCCTCATGGCGATGCACCCCCGCGAGTTACGCCTGCACGACCGCGACAAGGACGACGGGGCCCCGCGCGACCGGCGCCGGTAGCTCCACTCGTCCCGGTACCGAACCGCGGGCGGGATCGAAGCACGGATGCAACGCGATGATGCCCTTGCGCTGGCGGTCCGACCGCAAGGCACCACGGTGACCGCCGGTCCTGATGACTTCGCGCTCATCAACCGCCTGGCGTCGTTGCTGGACCCGCCGACTCACGGTAGCGGGATGGGTGACGACGCCTCGACGTGGTTGCCAACACCGGGCACGATGACCGTTGCGACGACCGCCATGCTTAGCGGAGCGTGTATACAAGGTGGCGATGGGGAGAGGGGAGAGGGCATCCACTTCCGCCTCGACTGCACCATCCCGGAGGATCTCGGGTGGAAAGCGATGACGGTCAATCTCTCGGACATCGCCGCCATGGGTGCCAGGTCCCGGCATGCTTCGGTCTCCATTGCCCTCAAGCCAGACCAGGCCAGTGATCGAGATCTACAAGGGCATCACGGCCCATGCATGCGCGTCAGGCAGGTTCGTCAGGGGCGGCGACCTCGTGCGGACTGATGGACCGCTCACGATCACTGTCACCCTCGTTGGAGGGGCGGACCCGGCACTGATCCTGCGTCGGGACGGTGCACGTGCCGGTGATCGGCTCGCAATCACCGGCACGGTGGGCGGATCGGCTGCCGGTCACGCACTGCTCAGCGGTGAACCAACCGATTACGACCCGGACCGGTCCCGACCTCTTCTGACCATGCACCACCGGCCGTCACCACGCCTTCACGCCGGTCCGGCCCTGGCATCAGTCGGCGCTCGGTGCGGGATAGATATCAGCGACGGCATTGCCAGCGAACCGGGCCACCTAGCGAAGCGCATATCAATCAGGTGGGGCGGCGATGGGGCGGCGATGGGGCGGCGCGCAAGCAATGTCGCAATCGTGATCGACATCGACGCGGTTGCATTCCATCCGGATGCCGTTGCGGTGTTCGGCCTTCAACGTGCCTGCACCCTTGGCCTCACCGTTGGCGAGGACTACGAACTCCTTGTGGCCCTGCCTCAGTCACCAGTCGACCGTGCACGTGACGCGATTGCCAGTGAGACGACCCCCACCGTGATCGGGCGTGCGGTGCACGCGCAGCCTGGGGGCCTCGTTACCGCCACGTCTGGTGGAATGCCATTCACACTGGGTGCGGGTGGGTACGTCGCGTTCCCGGGGGGAGGACACGGCGATCCGACCCACTGCCGGAGTGAACGGCGAACAAATCGGTCCGGTCTCGTACGCTTCTTGTGATGGACACCTCATTCCACAATGTGGTCAAGACCGAGTGCGGGCGCGCCCGATTGGCCGAATTGCAGGCAAACTCGGGACTATTCGCGCGTCTCCGCCTCATGTGGTTTCTCGCCATCGCAACCGTGCGGGATTTGGCAAAGCGCTAGGCCGTTTCGGCGCGACGTTCGACACTCACCCGTAACTCACAAAGGCGATCCGGGCCCCGTGTCACAACCGAGGCTTGCTCGGACCTTTGACATCGAAGTGACAACAGCGCAAATCATTTCCATTGGCCGGTCGCCTGCAAACGTGAAGAAGCGAAGCATGTGTCCATCAGGCTGGGTGGCAGGGTGGCGAGGGCACTGGGTGCGCTACGAGGCCGATCCCGAGAGTATCACGCCGTGACGACGACAAGAACATCGGGTTCCAACCCCATCAACGTTGCGTTCCTTGACGCTGCAGACCACGGCCTGCCGGGGGCCATCGGGGTCACCCTTGCCCCTGGCAAGGTGGACCTGCGACGAGGATGGGACCGTGACCTGGAGGCTGATCTCACCCGGTTGCGCAGTGTGTTCGGGATCGATGTGATCGTCTCGCTGATGGAACCATCGGAGTATGACCACCTCGGTATCGCCGACCTCGCAACCCGTTCCCAGGCTCACGGGATAGCCGTGATCCTGTTTCCGATGAAGGACCGGAACGCCCCGGGCACCGGTACCGAGGACGCGTTCATCAAGCTCATCCGGGACATCATCGCGTTGGCCTCGGCAGGCAAGAATGTCTTGATCCACTGCCGGGGTGGGCGGGGGCGGTCGGGCACCGTTGCGTCAAGCGTGCTCGTGGCCCGTGGACATGCGCCGGGCATTGCCCTGGACAAGTTCCGGGCAGCCCGCCTGACACGGATCGCCATTGACGTTCAGGAAGCGTGGGTCCACGCTCTCGCAGGTCGGTACGGCGATGATGTTCGGTGGGGAGGAATCGGAAATCCCGAACCTGCCACGTGACGCATTCCGGTTAATAGAAACAAGATTCGCAACGCACACCGCAGCGTGGCCGTACCACACCACCACGTCGCCTTTTTATGTATATACACTTCAATGAGGCGAACCGCAATCCGGCCAAGCGCTCCTCTCCCCTCGCTTCGCTCCCCAGCCCCGCCTGATTTATATGCTCACAGCCTCGCAATGCCTATCGCCCCCTGATCCAGATACGCTTCGCTTCGTTTCGGTGCGCTGACCCGTGGATATGTACGCGGTGTCACAAAACCCGTTTGGCGGTACCTGTACGAGTAGAACCGGCGATCTCGGGTGTGAGACGGGTTGCCCCCTGCGTCCTTGAAGGGACATGCCCATGAGCCCATCCACACGCCCCGCGCCGTTGACGCCGGTCTTCTATCACCCCGCGCAGCACGCTTCCCACGACTTCATCTCGATCCAGAAGATTCCGGCGTTCATCGCCCAGTCGGGTCGCGATCCCATCGGATTCGAGCCGTTCACGGATGACGACTTCGCGGTCGCGCATGACCCCGAATTCGTTGCCAACGTCTTTGGCCTGCGTACGCGCAACGGGTTCGGCACGATGGACGAGAACCTGAACCACGCCCTCCGGTATTCGAGTGCATCCCTCTGGGCGGCCGTCTCCTACGTCCTGGAGGCAAACCGCGCCGGCGATGGAATCCCCACCCCAGCGTCCCCTGATGGAGATGCGCTTCGCAGTGCGTCTCGCATCGCGTGTTCGGCGACGCAGGGATTCCATCATTCCGGCTACACGTTCTCCGGTGGATATTGCACGTTCAACGGTCTAATAATTGCTGCACGCAAGGCGTTGGCGGG
>BJHB01000292.1:0-4449 GCA_014191415.1 Chloroflexota bacterium | reverse complement strand
GGTTTCCAACAACCAAGGGATACGGTGCGACAACCCATGTGCCAAGTGGCCACTGGCGTCGCGCAAGCGGGATCACGCGTTCGGCATCGTGCCGGGACTGGAAGTACGGACGGGTGGTACCGGGGTTGAACCACTCTCGCAAGGTTGCGTTCCACAACCCCCACGCCTGAAGTTGTTCCTGATCGGACATTGCGGTGCCCCCTCCTCTGCCTTTCCTCAATGATCGGTGGTTTTGAGAAGCCATTCTCCCGGAATGTCCGGCGCGACAGCTGCCGGAAACGAGTATAGCCATGCGTCTGGGGCAGGTCGGCGCGACACGGATCGACGGGGCTACCATAGACGCGGGCCATGACGGGTCGAATACTGACCGCCTGCCCCGGGGGATGGATCTATGGACCTACTGGATCAGGTAAGCGAACTCCGGAGCGAGGCGTCGTTGCCCCGGATGGTGCGGGTGCGACAGCACTTTGACGCACCGGTGGTAGCGGACATCGACGGGACCGTCGCGCGTGAATTGGCACCATTCCTGACGGCGATCACCCCGGGATCCCGGGTTGGGATCACGGCGGGAAGCCGAGGCATTGCGAATATCGGGCACATCCTGCGAGCGATCGGTGATGCCGTCCGCGCGCATGGTGGCGATCCGTTCATCATCCCGGCCATGGGGTCCCACGGGGGTGCGACCGCCGATGGCCAGACCGAGGTCCTTCACAGTTACGGCATCTCTCCGGAGACGACCGGCATGCCGATCGTGTCTTCTATGGAAGTGCGGGAGATTGCCCATCTCGGGGATGACCATGACCGTGGCCCGACCGTCTTCATGAGCGAGACGGCGCTTGCAGCTGATGGCCTGATCATCTGCGGTCGGGTGAAACCCCATACCGATTTCCGGGGGCCGGTGGAGAGCGGCCTCGCCAAGATCATGACGATTGGCCTTGGCAAGCACCGCGGTGCCCAGACCGTGCATGCCTACGGTACCCGTGGATTGGCGCACTGGATGCCCCGCGCCGCCCAGGCGATGGTTCAGGTTTCCGGGACGGTCCTGGCCGGGTTGGCAATCCTTGAGAACGCCTACGACCAGACTGCGCGCCTCGTCGGGGTTGCGGCATCCGAGATTGGTGGGGCCGGAGAGGCGGCGCTTCTCGAAGAGGCAAAGGGGCTGATGGCCTCACTGCCGTTCGATGACATTGATGTCCTTGTGGTTGATGAGATGGGAAAGAACATCTCGGGCACGGGGATGGATACCAACATCATCGGCAGGATGCTGATCCGGGGCGTACCCGAGTTCGTGCGTCCGAACATCCGCAGCATCGTGGTGCGTGACCTGACCGACGAATCCCACGGCAACGGTGCGGGCATCGGGCTGGCCGACATCATGACCCAGCATGCGGCGCGGAAGCTTGACCTGCGCGCGACCTATATCAATGGGTTGACGTCTGGCATTGGCGGGGTGCAGCGGGTGCAGTTGCCAATTGTGATGCCGACCGATGTGGATGCGATCTGCGCCGGAGTCCTGACGTGTGGTCGAGGTGACCCCGAGAACGTCCGGGTGGTGCGGATCGCGAACACCCTTGAGATCGGCACCATCGAGGTTTCCGAGACGCTTCTTGACGCGGTCCGGGCGAACCCTCGCCTGGAAATCCTGAGTGCCCCGTACCCATTGGTCTTTGATGCATCTGGCAACTTGCCAGTGAAGTCCCCGGCACACGCCTCAGCGCATTGATCCGGGATTGCCACCGGGCTCCGGCGTTTCCGGTTGCTTGGTGACATCCGGGGATCCGGTGGGTGCTCCTGAATCTCTCGCAGACCGGCAGGCGGGCCAGCCACTGGCACTCGCATGCCGGTTTGTGCGTTCATGTTCGTTGACAGAACGAGTAGACTGGTTCTGCGCTAGTTGCGCCTCGATCAGTTGATGATCGTGACATCAGAGACAAGGACGGGCATCGTGACAACGCCGACGTTGCACAATCAGGAACCCGGAGGCGGGTCGGTCGGGACCCGTCGTCGTCCCCGATGGTTCGCGCGCCTGCGGAAGCTCATTGGGCCGCAGCTGATGGTAGGTCTCGGTATCGCCACCGCGGTGGTCCTTGGATGGACGCAGGCACCGGACGCGCATGGTCAGCAGGCCACGCTTACCCCGACGCCTCTCGTTCGGCCCGGTGGCCGCTTCGAGGAGACCGACCTGCTGCTCCTCTATTCCGGATCTTGGACGCAGATGGCCGACCAGCGCGCATCCGGTGGTGTCTACCGCCGGTCGAGCGTGCAGGGGTCACAGGTCCAGCTGACCTTCCCCGGCCCCAACGTCAAGTGGATCACCTCGCGTGGGCCCGACCGCGGTATCGCGCGGGTCTGGGTCGATAACGAAGACAAGGGAACCTTTGACCTGTACAGCCCCGGCGAAGAGTTTGGCTTCACGCGGGAGTGGGGTGGCATGAACGGCGAGACCATTCACACGATCCGCGTGGAGGTCACCGGGCAGCGGAACGGTGCCGCCCAGAACGCGTATGTCGACATCGACAGCTTCACGATTGTCGGCGCGTACGTGGCCGAACCGATGCGGTTTGAGAACACCGACCCTACCATCCTCTACGGTGGTGCGTGGCAGGTGGTCCCAGTGACTGGCGCCAGCCAGGCGACGGTGCACCGGATCAACACGAGTGGGGCGACGGCGCAGTTCAACTTCAACAACGGCACGGTCCAGTGGATGACGACCAAGGGCCCGAACCGTGGTATCGCGCGAATCCTGATCGACAACAAGTTCTACGAGGTCCAGGACCTGTACGCACCGTCGGAACAGGCCGCACAGGTATTTGCGTACCAGTCACTTGGCGAAGGTGCCCACCAGATCCGCATTGAGGTGACGGGGACGCGCAGTGGGCCCGCTACCGACAGTTTCGTCGATATCGATGCGTTCATCGCGCCATCGGCGAATGCGACCCCGCAGCCGACGGCGACGCAGACCATGACTCCCACGCCGTCACCATCCGTGACCGCCACACCGACGGCGACCTTCATTCCGTCGGCGACACCAACCATCCCGCCTGCCCCTCCGGCGATGCGCGATGCGCGGTACTTCTTCCAGACGTCGTACCGGATTGACTACGAACCGTTCTGGAACTACTTCAACGCGATGGGCGCAGTGGACACCTTCGGGTACCCGATCTCGCGCACGTTCCAGTTCCTCGGATGCCAGACGCAGTTCTACCAGCGTCAACTGATGCAGCAGTGCGGAACGAATGCGGTTCAGACCATGAACCTGCTGGACCCCGACCTGATGCCATACAACCAGATCAACTTCTCCAACTTCCCGCCCCATGATCCGGCGATTGCAGGAAGTGCGCCGGGCCCGGATACGCCGGGCTACGGCAGTGCGGTGCTGTCACACGTGCAGCGAGTTGCGCCTGACGTGTTGCAGTCGGCATCGGTGAACTTCTTCAGGACGTTCGTCTCGACCGTGCCGGGTACGAACATGGTCACCGACCCGAACTTCGCCGCGCTCGTGAACCTCCAGATCTGGGGTTTCCCGACCAGTGGGCCAATGCCTGACCCGAACAACCGCAGCTTCATCTACCAGCGCTTCCAGCGGGGGATCATGCACTTTGATGGCACCAACGGCAGTACGCGGGGGATCCTGCTTGCCGACTGGTTCAAGACCATCATCACCGGGCGAAACCTCCCGGTTGACCTTGCATCCCAGGCACAGGCAAGCCGGTTCCGTCAGCAGTACTGCCCGGGTGCAGCGGCGTGGGTCTGCCGTCCTGGTGAACTTCCCGCTACCGACCTGACCTTCGCCTTCGAAGCCCAGTAGGTATTCGGGCACTCTCAGGATCACGAGGACCCCGGCTCGACCGGGGTCCTTGCATTTCCGGGACACCCGATGGGAGCTGCTACGTCGCGCGAGACCAGGCGACCTTGCCCCCGATCAGGGTTGCAACAGGTTGCAGCAGGCTTTCGTCCCAAATCCCCAAGTCGGCGCATGCACCGGGATGGATCCGGCCGCGGGTCTGATCATTGAGGATGTTTGCGGGGACCGTCGACGCCATTGTGAAGAGGTCGTCGGTGGTCAGGGCAAGCCCGGGCAGGTTGCGTACGAGCCGGAGATGCGACGCGATATCGCCGACACTTCCCGAAATGGTTTGCGTTGGGGTGCCGTCTGGGTTCGCCAGATGTGCTACGCCGTCTTGGATGACCATGGGCGGGTCACCGTAGGTTCCCGTTCGGTAGATGCCATCGGGCAGGCCGGCCTGCGGGACATTATCGGTCACCAGCGCAATGCGTTCGACACCCTTTGCGCGCAGAAGCACTGCAAGCGCACCGGGATGGACGTGATGTCCATCGGCGATCAGTTCGGCGAAGAGGTCTGGATGCGCCAGGACACCTCCGACGGCACCGGGATCACGATGGGTGAATGGCCTCATTGCGTTGAAGGTGTGCGTGACCTTGCGTGCC
>BJHB01000291.1:0-4456 GCA_014191415.1 Chloroflexota bacterium | reverse complement strand
CGTAGAGGGCGGTGAACTCGACCTGGAGGTTGGCACGATCACTCGCGGAAAGGGTGTCGTTGGACGACTGGACGGCGAGCTCACGCATGCGGGCGAGGAGTGAGTGGGTCTCGGTGAGCGCACCCTCAGCCGTCTGTATGAGGCTGATGCCGTCCTGGGCGTTGCGCTGGGCCTGGTTGAGGCCACGGACCTGGTTCTTGAGCTTCTCGCTGACCGCCATGCCGGCGGCATCGTCGGAAGCTGAGTTGATGCGCAGCCCGGTGGAGAGACGGTTCGACTGCTTGGCGTACGCGTCCTGGCTGGCGCCCAACCCACGCTGCGCTGAGGACGATGCAAGGTTGTAATTGATTCGAAGTGCCATGGATACGGTTTCTCCCTATCAGTTTTGATGCCAGCGTTCGGGCGTGTTTCCTCACACGCCATCTCCAGGAGTTTCGTGAACCGTGCGCGGCAATGCCGATGTCCACGCACTGGGCTGGCAACGCATCGAGGCAGGCATGAACCCCCTATGGCGCGGCACTTGATCGTGGGATAAGAGGGCAGGGACGCCCGCAAACCACGCGACTACTTGCCAGCGCGCCCAGTTTCGGGCAACACGGAAGCCGACCTGCATCTGAAATGAATTGCTTCCACGGAAAGACTGGCCGTGGCAACCCCGCCCCCGTGTCCGTCCCCACTGATGGCTCCGCGCATTGGCAGTCGCACGTAGCCGCAGGACGAACAGGAGAACGCAAAACTCCCTGGTTCGGTTATCGACAGAACGTTGGCGAGGGGCGAGTTAACGGGCCAGATTGTCAGAAAGTTGCCGCGTAAGCCCATCCCTAGACCAGGATCTGATGCGCGCGGGTACGATGCACCGAACCGTCACGGTGACCTACGAGCAGTAGCCTGAATACGTGTTCCAGGGCCCGGCCGCGCGGAGCCGTGCATAGGCCAAGGGGCGCCTTGTGAGCGCAGCGAGAATATAAATCCGGCGGGGTGGGAAGCGCAGCGCGGGGTGTGGAAGCGAAGCGAGGCTTAGCGAAGCATGTAAATCAGGCAGGGTGGTGGTGGGGCTGGAGCCAGAAATCCATGTGCCTGGAACAAGAGAGCATTAAGTCGGCACTCGGCTGCCCAATGGGCGTCCGTGAAGGGAGTTGAAATGAAGATTGGCTACAACACGTGGAGCATGGCAACGGTGCCGTACACCGTCTTTGTCCCGGAACTCGCCGGGATGGGGTTTCAGTCCCTCGCGATCAGCGTGGTGCCGGGCTATCCGATCGGGGGAACGTACGTCCAGAATGCCGGCGACTTCACCAAGTGGTCTGCGTCAGACCGCGCGCATCTCAAGTCCCTGATGGTGTCGCATGATCTCGAATTGGCGTCCGTGGTTGGAAACCAGCCGATCATTGGTGATGATCAGGCGAAGGCGGACATTGCCATGGCCCGGCTTCGAGACACCATCGACCTCTGCGTCGAGTTGACCCTGCCTCACCAGGCGGTCCCGGCGCTGAACACCGGCAGTGGAGGCAGTCCTGCGGATTTCGAGACACACAAGCACCAGTTGGTAGACAGACTGGGTGAACTGGCTGATCATGCAACCAAGCGCGGTGTGATCTTGTGCATCGAGCCTCATGTTGGTGCGGCGATAGATACACCGGAGCGGTCCGAGTGGCTCATCCACGCCGTCGGGTCTCCGCATGTCGCCCTGGATTTCGACGTCAGCCACTTCGAGGTGGTCAACCTCCCGCTAGAGGCCGCTGTTGCACGTCTCGCGCCGCTCTCGAAGTCGGTCGAGATCAAGGACCAGCATTGCCGTTACCTTGACCAGCCCGAACCGGCGAACTGGCGCGTGCCCGGGAACGGCGTTGGCAAGGCATTCGGGCCCGATGGGCATCCGATCGAATACCAGTTCCTCCTGGCCGGCGAAGGGACATTCGACCTTCCACGCTACCTCAGCCTCATGGACCGTGCCGGTTGGCGCGGGGCAATCGGCTTCGAGGCAAGTGTTCAGTGCCAGATGCGTCCGGGTTATGACGCACTTGCGGAAGCCGAGAAGATCTTCCACTGGATGGACCGTGCCTGGACGATCGCTGGCGTTTCGCGCGACTGACCGAGAGGCTTGCTCACCGTCCCATCGGCGTGAGCGCGATCAGTAACCCAGTTCTTCATCGGGCACCATTCACGGGCTAGCGAAGGCGGAACCATTCCCGATCACCCCCGAATCCGATCACCTTCAACAAGGACAGCATGCCGATGACTGCACCGCACCAGAACCCACTTCTCGTCGTGACCGGTGGCGCCGGACGGATCGGCACCTTCTACCGCGCGTGGCTCGCGGGCGAACAGGATGGCGCACCGGAGGCACAACCTTGGCGAGTGCGCCTGGTCGATCTCCGCGAACCCTCGGGCGCACGACCGGGAGACGAAGTAACCGCCGGCGATGCGGCCGACATGGCCAACCTCGATGCCGCTCGTCACGCCGTGACCGGGGCGCACACCGTCCTCCACCTCGCGGCCGATCCCAGCCCGGTTGCGGACTTCTATGAAAGCCTGCTTGACCGGAATATCAAGGCGACCTACAACATCCTGCACGCCGCGACCGAGGCGGGCGTGAAACGCGTGGTGTTCGCGAGTTCGGTCAACGCCGTCAATGGGTACCCCGTCTCGCGTCAGTCCCGTGCATCGGATGTGCCATTCCCGGGCAACGTCTACGGTGCATCGAAGGCGTGGGGCGAGGCCGTCTGCGCGGCGTTCGTGGCGCAGTCGAACGGCACGTTCTCGGCCATCGCGATACGGATCGGTGGCGTGACCGCGCGCGAGGCGGTGAACCTCGAGGTGAATGCCGAGACACAGGCGTTCCGTGTCACCTACCACGACCTTGCACGCTTGTTCGATGCGTGCGTGTCTGGGGCACCACACGTCACCTTCGCGGTCGTGAACGGCATTTCGAACAACCGGTACCTGCGCATGGATCTCGAGGAGACGCGCCAGCTTGTGGGCTACCACCCCCAGGATGACGCCTTCGCCTTGGCTGAGGAAAACGCCGGGCGCACGCGCTAAGCAAGCCCCGTTCATACCTGCTTCCCACGACGACGCAGGGGTACTCGCACATGCATGACTCTTGAGAGGGGCGCCCAATGGCACGAATCACCGGCATCAAGTGCATCCGCACACGGGTCACGGCCACTTGGGTGATCGTCAAGGTCCTCACCGACCAGCCTGGTCTCTACGGCATCGGTTCGGCGCACGATTACAACGCCACCGGTGCCGTCGTCGCTGCGATCGAGGATTGGATGGCCCCGCGCCTCATCGGCCGTGATCCCGCCATGATCGAAGATATCTGGCAGTCGACCTTCACGAGTGGGTACTGGCGAAGTGGTCCGACCCACAACGCGGCCCTTGCCGGCATCGACATCGCCCTTTGGGACATCAAGGGAAAGGAGGCCGGGATGCCGGTCTACCAGCTCCTCGGTGGCCCGGTGCGATCAGCCGTGCCCTGTTACGCACACGCGGTTGGCAACACGTTGCCGGAACTCGAGGATGACATCCGGAGGTACATGCAGGACGGTTGGCAGTACATCCGCTGCCAGGTGGGTGCCTACGGGGGCGGGGGCTTCGTCCCAGCAACACGGCCACACACTCCCGACCCGTCACGCACGCCCTGGGGTGAGGCATGGCCGTCGTGGCCGGCCGGACAGGCGTTCGATGATGACGTGTACATCGAGAACACCGTCGCGATGTTCGCCCATCTCCGTGAACGGATCGGGTTCGGCCCGAAGTTCACCCATGACGTTCACGAACACTTGCGACCGACCTCGGCAGTGTCTCTGGCAAAGCGGCTGGAACCGTTCCGGCTGTTCTTCCTCGAGGATGTGCTTCCACCGGAACAGATCGGGTGGTACCGGCAGATCCGTCAGCAGTGCGCAACCCCGCAGGCCATCGGCGAACTGTTCACGAACGTCCAGGAGTGGCTGCCACTGATCTCGGAGCGACTGATCGACTTCATCCGTTGCCGGGTGTCAAAGATCGGGGGGATCACTCCCGCCCAGAAGTTGGCGCACCTGGCAGAGGCGTTCGGCGTCCAGACCGCCTGGCAGGAGGGCGGGAACACGGATCCGGTCAACCTGACCGCAGCGATGCATCTGGACATGACTTCGTACTCATTCGGGATTCAGGAGGAGAACTGGTTCCGCCCGGAGGAACTCGATGCATTCCCGGGACACCCCGTCCTGCACGGCGGGTTCCTCTACCCGAACGACCGTCCCGGACTTGGCATCGATGTCGACGAGGTCAAAGCCCTTGCGCTTGTGGACCCTGTCCGTGCCCGCACCCCGCGCTACTTGGTGGAGGACCGACGTGCTGACGGGTCAGTCATACGCCCGTAAGGGTTCGGGAACCGTGGAAGCGGACACCTCCCCTCGCTTCGCTCTTCCACACCACCCCACCCCATCGCCCCATTATTTATATGTTCGTT
>BJHB01000290.1:0-4467 GCA_014191415.1 Chloroflexota bacterium | reverse complement strand
CATCAGGCCAAAACCCGGAGTTGTGCGGTCGCAGACCGGTTCCACGGTCACGGACGGACCAGGCTGCCGTCAGCCCGGCGGTCCTCGGCCATGAACCGGGGTTGGGCGGCGCGTGTCGCGTCGAAGAGGTTCGCTGCCGCCGTCTCGTCAATATCGACCCCGAGCCCGGGTGCCTCGTTCCCGTACATGTAGCCCCGTTCGGTGACCGCGTGGCCTGGGAAGACCGCCAATTCGCCATCGGTGAAGTGGTTCTCTTCCTGGATGCCGAAGTTCCAGCTGGCCAGGTCCAGATGGTAGGCAGCCAGTTGGTTGACCGGGTCGTTGTCGCCGCCTTCCTGCCATGCGGTGTGGACCCCGTAGAACTCGCACAGGTTGGCAATCTTGCGGGCCGGCGTGATTCCGCCGGCCTTGCTCACTCGGATGCGCATGTAGTCGATAAGTCTGTCCTGAATGAGGGGCAGGTACTCGGCAGAATTGATGAAGAGTTCGCCCATTGCCTGGGGTGTCGTGCAGATCTGCTTGATGTGGCGGTAGTAGGCGACGTGTTCGGGAGGCAGGATGTCTTCCACGAAGAACAGGCGGTGTGGTTCGAGCGCCTGGGCCAACGCGACGGCTTGGTGCGGGCGCAAGTGCTCGTGGACGTCGTGGGTGAACTTCGGGCCATAGCCGAAGTGCTGTCGCAGGGCACCGAACATCTCCGGCACGTTCTGGAGGTAAGCCTCATCATCGAAAGCTCCCCGCTTCGTCGTGTCAAACGGGGCCCGGAGGGCCGATGCTCGCGGCCTGCCACCTTCGCCGGGGGATGCCGGTTCAAGGAAGCCTCCTCCGCCGTATGCACCAAGTTGGCATCGGATGTAGACCCATCCGTCGTTGATGTAGTGCTGGACGTCGGCGATCAGTTCATCGATCGTGTTGCCGGCCGCATGGGCGTAGACCGGCACGGCGGCTCGGCACCTCCCCCCAAGAAGGCGGTAGACCGGCAGACCGGCTTCCTTACCCAGAATGTCCCACAGGGCCATGTCTGCACCGGCAATCACGGTCCCCATGACGGAATCCTGACGCCAGTACCCTGAAGTGAGGGTCGATTGCCAGATATCCTCGATGTCGGCAGTGTCTCGGCCGACGAGTTTCGGCGCGAGGACCTCATTGATAGCGGCCACCACGACACCGGCGCGGTAGTGGTCGCTTGCCGACCCGATACCGTAGAGGCCGGGCTGATTGGTTTCGATCTTGACGATGACCCAGGTGCCGTCGGCACGGGTGCGGATGGAGCGTACGCGCGTGATGGTTGCCATGCCGTGCAGAATACCCCCCGGGGCGATTGCCGTGTCCATACCGCTAGCAATCCCGCGCGACTGGCGGGGTCCGCAGAAGGGAATCAGAGGCTCGTGACGGTTCGGATCGGGTTCGCCGGTGCTGGCGGTGTTGCGGTCACTCACCTCGTCAATCTCCTGCGGTTGCAGGATGCCGAGGTTGTTGCGATTCATGACGTCGATGCTGATCGGATTGCCGGCTGCGTCCGCCGTGTCAATGCCCAGCAGGACCTGGGTGCCCGCTCAGGCGACGAATCCCGACGCCTCAGGCCAAAGGCATATACCGACTACCGGGCCATGATCGCCGAAGCCGGTCTCAATGCCCTGTACATCTGTACCCCTCCGTCCGTACGCGGTGCGATTGAAATGGCAGCAATTGAAGAGGATGTTGCCCTGTGCGTGGAGAAGCCAATTGCGTTGCGACTGGACCTTGCGCGTGAGATTGCCGCGGCTATCCGGGAACGCAATCTTGTGTCAAGCGTCTGCTATCAGGTTCGCTATTCCGAGGCCGTGACTGATGCCCACATGGCGCTTGGCACCCGTCCGGTGGCAATGGGCCTCGGGTTCATGCTTGGTGGCGTGCCTTCCGTGCCTTGGTGGCGGGTCCATTCCCAGAGCGGAGGCCAGATTGTCGAGCAGGCAACCCACGCGGTTGACCTGATGCGCGCCTTCATGGGCGAGGTGGTTCGTGTCTACGGGGCTGGGGCGCTTCGTGTCCATGGCGAGATGCCGGGATTCGACATCCACGACACTGGGGCATCGGTTCTCCACTTTGCCAATGGGGCGGTAGGGTCATTGGTCAACACCTCCGTCCTGGGTGGCGGGTCTACCGCAGGGTTCCCCACGGGAGTGCACCTCTTCGCCGCCGACTACCGTATCGAGGTGTGGGGGGGCACCCTGAAGGTGGTCACGCCCGACAAGACCGATGAATTCCGTTACAACGCCTCCCCGATGCTTGCCCTGGATACTGACTTCGTGGACGCCGTGAAACGCCGCGACCCGGCGCGGGTCAGGACTTCCTATGGCGACGCGCTACGGACGTTAGCCGTGACATTGGCGCTCGATGAGAGCGCGCAGAGTGGCAAAGTGACCGAGATCCCGCGGGTCTGATCGGTAGTGGGATACGGTGACATCGGAGCAGTGGCAGCCGGTCGGGGTGATGACGAGCCTAGGGTGCGGCGCCCACGCGTCCGGGATGCGTCCATCGGGGCCGGTCGCGCACCAATTGCCCGGGCAGACCTGTCCGCAATCATGCGGGCGGCGCGCCTGGTAGTGCGGGAGTGCATCCCGTCGCGCCTGCATCCCGCAATCCTCCGGGCTGCCGCCCTTGTGTCCGGTGCGACTCGTCTGACCCTGTTGTTGAACCTGCCGGCCCTAGAGGCAGCCGGGCGCCTTGACACTCCGGGTCGGGGGTCTGTGCCTTTCCGGGCACCGAGTGTCCTTGCCGTTGGTGCACGCCTTGGCCTCCCGGTGAGATTGCGTGGGGGCAGTACGGTCGCCGTCTCGGGGACCGTGACCGAGTGGGTGTTGCACCACCGACGTGGGGTCCTCATCAATGGAATTGACCATCCCGTGCCGGAGATTGCCTCGCGTCTCGGTCGCAATCCTGACGTGCCAGGATCGGCGATTGTCCTTCCGCTCATGCACGGCGGCCAAGTCCTTGGCGTCCTTTGCGTCGGCCATCACACCCCCGGATCCCTTACCTCTCGGCACGCCTCGGGAATGCGGGATCTTGCTCCGATTTTCGCGACGTCACTGGTCAATGCCCAGCGGTTCGCGGCGATTGCCGGGCAGTCGGTCTCGGATCCACTGACGGGCCTCTTCAACCACGGTGGCTTTGACCAGCGATTGCGCGAGGAACTGGAACGAAGCGCCCGCTCCCAGGTGTCCGGGGCCTTGATCATGCTCGATCTTGACCAGTTCAAACATGTCAATGACACGTACGGTCATCTCACAGGCGATGCGGTGATCCGACTGATCGCGACCAAGGCGATCAAGGGTCAGACACGGTCGTATGACGTGCCATGCCGCGTCGGTGGCGATGAGTTTGCCGTCATCCTGCCCCACACGTCGCTTTCGGATGCGCTGACCGTTGCCGAAAGGATCCGTCAGGCCGTGATGAATGCGCCGACCGACACCGTTGGAGTGCCGGTCGGGATAGTTGGCGCGAGCCTGGGAGTGGCCGTCTTCCCGGCAAGCGGCATCAGTGCAACTGACCTTGTTGCCCGGGCTGACCAAGCGATGTACCGTGCGAAGAATCTTGGTCGGAACCGGATCCAGGTCTCTGGGGCGGATTGAACCCTGGCAGCACTGCGCCGCTTGGGAGCGGTGGGTCGGTCAGACGGCGTGAACTGCGGGCCAGGCCAGTTCGAACCCCTGGCGCATGCAGAGTGCCTGAAAGTCTCCTAGCCGATGCGACACCGCACGGACCTGATGCGGTTCGGCGCCGGTCGCCAGGCAATGCGCGGCGAGGAGACCGGACGCTTCGCCGATGTTCCATTCCACGGGATGCAGGCGGTAGCACCCGTTGGTGATGTGCGTGGTCCCGAGGTTCTTGCACGCGGGCAGGAGGTTCCGGACGCGTTGCGGAATCAGGGCGCCGAGGGGAATGCTGAACGGCAACGAGTCAATGTCGATGTAGTTGTCGAGGCCGGTCGAAGGGTGCAGATCGATCCTGTAGCACCCAATCCCGACGCTATCGGAGAACGCTTCGCCAATGGACCGTGCCCCGCGCGCCACGCCTCGTGCAGTCGCCCCGACATGCGCCTCGGTGACCGTGATACTGGCGCGGATGCGACGGGCCTCGCGGATGTAGGGCGCCATGGCGAGTCCGTCGGGAGTACCCATGATGTCGGGACGAAGGCGCAATCCCGGGTAACCGGTGCCGCCATCGGGTCGCGGTGCCTCGGTCTGCATCCAGTGGAAGAGGCTGAGGGAGAGTTGCCGTGCATCCCAGAGGAACCTGGATCGATCCTCGGGCGTGGCGTCGATGATGTTCCCTTCCAGATAGTCGTTCTGGGGCCAGTTGACGATGGTGACCTCTTCCGGCATCACCCCATCTGCGTAATAGCCAGAATGGATGATCCGGCGGTAGGTCCAAAGTGCGAACGTTCCCGGATCGCGTGCCTCGTCCGGAAGCAGGACCGGCGTACGC
>BJHB01000289.1:0-4469 GCA_014191415.1 Chloroflexota bacterium | reverse complement strand
CATGGTTGATCTTCGGCGCCGTTGATTGGGGTGCAAAAGTATGGGTTGACGGGCGCCTTGTTGCCGAACATCACGGTGGCTACACGCCGTTCGAGATCGATCTCGGAAGCCACGTAATCGCTGGCAAACCATTCACCCTTACCGTCCGTGTGTATGACTACACCGACGCAGCGACACCCGTGGGCAAGCAGACCAAGCGGTGGTACACGTATTCTTCTGGAATATGGCAAACAGTGTATCTCGAGGGACGTCCGCCCGTACATGTGCATCGGGCGGTTGTGACAACTCCGCTTGATCCGCAGCCTCACGCAATTTTCGACCTGGACATCGCGACACCGGCAACCGCCGACGGAACACCGGCGTCTGTCACGGTAGCGTCGGCGGACGGTGCGTTTGCCCCGGTCACCGTTTCCTTTGCAACACACGGGGCAATGACCCGCCTCGTCGTCCCTGTCACGCCCGATCGGGCACGGCTATGGTCACCCGAAGAACCCCACCTCTACGACGTCCGGCTATCCGTTGCAACAGGGGGCCAACAGAGTGACAGCATCGCTACCTACTTCGGTATCCGTGAAGTCACCACTGGATTCTGGGATGGAAGAACCTACGAATACGTCCTCCTGAACCGCCGCCCGATCTACCTTCGGGGGGCACTCGACCAAGCATTTCACCCCGACGGCGTCCACAGTTACCCATCCGACGACACAATCCGTGGGGACATCGAGGATGCCAAGCGGCTCGGCCTGAACATGCTGCGGTGTCACATCAAGATCAATGACCCGCGGTATTACTACTGGGCTGACCGGCTAGGCATGACGATCTTCTACGACTTCCCTTGCACGATGGTCGACTCGGCTGTAGCGCGCGCCAACTGGGAATCCACCTTTCGGGAAGCAATCGTCCGGGATCAGTCGCACCCGTCGATCATCGCGTGGATCCTCTTCAATGAGACGTGGGGCCTGGAGAACCATCACACCAACGACGGTCGCAACTGGGTCCTCGATATGGTTCATCTCTGCAAGTCCATAGATCGGACTCGCCTTGTCGAAGACAATTCGCCCTGCCTCTACGACCACGTGGTCACTGACATCAACACATGGCACTTTTACCTCACCACGTGGGACCGGGCGCGCGCCCATGTGGAACGGGTTGTATCGGAAACGTATCCCGGGTCGGGGTTCAACTACGTCAGCAGCAAGTTCGGCGGTGACGCAACGCCCTACGTCCAAACAACTGCCCCGCTTCTGAATAGCGAATATGCGGGACTCTCGGCGAGGCAAGGTGAGAAGGACATCGCCCACTCGTTCCGTTTCCTGACCACTGACCTTCGACGTCACGACAAGATATGCGGCTACGTCTACACCGAACTGACCGATATCGAATGGGAACACAACGGTCTCATCAATTACGACCGCGCGCCAAAGGTCTTCGGCTATGACGCACACTTCCCGGGAATGTCCGTCGCCGACATCAACGGTGCCGACCTGGTCGGGTTCGACGCGCCACCGGTTCAAGACGCCGAACCAGGCGAGCCGATCACCCTTGCAGCATTTGTGTCGCACTGGAACCATGTTCCCCTTGATCAACCAGTTGTGCACTGGGCGGTCGACCTAACAGACGGCGACGGATTGCCTCACGTGGGTGTGCAATCCGGCGATCAGTCGATCTCTGTTCAGCCATATACCGTGACGAACCTCGACCCGATCACGGTCACGATGCCGGCAACCGCGTCGGTTGTGACCGTGAGGCTATGGCTATCTGATGCCAGCGGCACCGTTCGCGCACGGAACTACACCCAATTGGTCGTATGGGGCTCAGCCTCTCAGTCATGCGAATCGACCGAGACCGCGCTAACCTGGCGACTCGTCCCGGGCGAGTTCACCAGTTCCAATTGGCCCGAGGCACGGATAGCCCCTGGCGGGCACAAATACGGCGCCACTGGGGCGGGATACGTGGAATATGAAGTCTCCATTCCGGCGAATACCGAGGCGTCCCGGGTGCAATCGCTGACCGTGCGCTTCGAGGCAGGTTCCCGCACCGCTGCCAGTCGTCGGGGATGGCACGACTACCGCTACTTCCAAGGGACCGATTATCCGCAGACCCGTGAGACTGGTCGGCCGTCACTAATCCGCGTATCCGTGAACGGCGTCGATATTGGTGACGTGACCGCGCCCGACGACTTCGCCGATGCCCGAGGCGTCCTCAGCATCCTCGAGCAGCCTGAGTGGGAATACGCATCCGCAGGCACTATCCTGGAAACGTCAGCCGATGCTGAGAATCTGTCTGCCATCATGAACCTTGCGACCGATGGCGTCCTGCGGGTCCGTTTCACCGTTCCTAGCGGTCCAACCGCGAATGGCATCAACCTGTACGGCTCGACCCGTGGAAGCACATTGCTCGCGCCAACCATCCGCGTACACCTCGGAAACCATTGAACTCGCGATACGGATCCAACGCATGAAACGACTCATCACCGGAGGTGCCGGGTTTATTGGCAGCAATGCAGTTTGGCGTTCGCTTGACCGGGGCGAGGAGGTGGTCGTTATCGACAACCTCTCGCGCCGGGGGGCGCACGTGAACCTCGCGTGGCTCACCTCTCACCCGAACGCAAAGGCCCTGTCGTTCCACAAGGTTGATATCCTCGACGACCGGGCAGTGAGCAAGGTTTTCACTGAGCATCCCGACGTTGACGTCGTCGTTCACCTTGCCGGGCAAGTCGCGGTCACTACTTCGGTACAGGATCCCCGGGGAGATTTCGAGGCAAACGCGCTTGGCACCCTGAACCTCCTTGAGGCGGCACGAGCTCATCGCGGACTGCGCGCCTTTCTCTACAGTTCCACCAACAAGGTCTACGGTGGCCTCGAAAACGTTGGTGTCACGGAGGCGGACGGGCGCTACCGGTTCCGCGACGCACCACTCGGCATCCCTGAGACGTACCCTCTGGACTTTCATTCACCATATGGGTGTTCTAAGGGCGCCGCCGATCAGTACACCATAGACTACGCACGCATCTACGGGTTGCCGTCGGTCTCTCTCAGGCAATCTTGCATCTATGGCCCCCGTCAGCTCGGAGTCGAGGATCAGGGATGGGTTGCGTGGTTCACCATTGCGGCCGTGACCGGACGGCCGATAAGTATCTTCGGCGATGGCAAGCAAGTCCGAGATGTCCTGTACGTCGATGACCTTCTTGATGCATATGACGCAGCGGTCCAGAAGATCGACTCAGTCCGAGGAACGGCAATCAATCTGGGTGGCGGGCCGGGGAATACGCTAGCCATCGGCGAAGTCCTCGCGCACATCGGACCCCGGATTGGCAGGACGGTTCCAGCCAACCATGCCGACTGGCGTCCCGGGGACCAGCGTGTCTTCATCGCGGATATCACACGCGCCTGGAACGTCCTCGGTTGGGCTCCTCGGGTCAGCGTGACCGAAGGGCTTGATCGGCTTCTCGCTTGGGTCCAAGCCAATCAGGAACTCTTCACAAACGCTTGAACCGCTGTGTTGAAATGCACCAATTCACCAACTGGACGGAAAGGAAACGTTTGTCAGGTATCGTGTGAAGGAAGTGGCGTGACCGTCCTCTGGTCGTTCCTTCCCAGACCATGCCAGAACCCCTGCCCGCCCAAAAACCCGGAATTCGCCTCGACGGCGTTTCGCCACGGTGTGCCTATCAGACAATGGGATCGCACCCTGCCTCGGTCGGGTCGGTCGATGGCACTCGGTTCACTGTCTGGGCACCAAATGCCCGTTCCGTGTCCGTAGTGGGGGACTGGAACACGTGGCAGTTGCCTGGCCACCAACTCGAGTTCGATCACCAGAGCGGTATCTGGACTGGATTCATCCCCACCATCGGACACGGTGCAACCTACAAGTACGCCGTCGTGTCACGGTCCGATGGTGTAACCACGTTGAAGGCCGACCCCTTTGCTTTCGCAAGTGAGCTTCGGCCTGGCACGGCGTCGCGGATTTGGGGTCCGTCAGCAGAACCGTGGAATGACGGGCCATGGGTTGCATCCCGCCCGTATGTCCAAGCCCAGAACCGGCCCATCTCGATTTACGAGTGCCATCTCGGTTCGTGGCAACGGTCACCTGAAACCCCGAAGCTTCCACTTGGGTACCGTGAACTTGCCCGTCAGTTGGCTCCTTACCTGAAGCACCTCGGCTACACCCACGTTGAACTGCTTCCCGTGACCGAATACCCGCTCGATGAATCCTGGGGCTACCAAGTCACTGGCTACTTTGCGCCAACCGCACGGTACGGAACACCAGACGACTTCCGGTTCTTCGTGGATTACCTCCACCAAAACGGTATCGGTGTCATCCTCGATTGGGTACCTGGGCACTTCTGCAAGGACCAGCATGGACTAGGCCGGTTCGATGGCACGGCACTGTTTGAGCACGGCAGCCGCGTCCGTGGAGAACATCCGGTCTGGGGAACCTACCAGTTCGACTTCGGGAGGCCCGAGGTC
>BJHB01000288.1:0-4519 GCA_014191415.1 Chloroflexota bacterium | reverse complement strand
CCAAACGCCGTCTTCTGGTTCATCACCCGGGCCAATGCGCCGTCAAACATGTCGAACGCACCGGCAACGAGAACAAGAACTCCACCCGGAAACCACTCGCCACTTGCGAGTACCACGCCGGCGCCCATGTTCAGGAAAAGGCCGATTACGGTCAGCCCATTTGGGGTAATACCGGTCCGAGCGACTGGAGCTATCGCCCACTCGGCGAAGCGCCGCGTCTGCAGTTGGATGGTCGTTCGGAAGGTCGCCACCGCGTCGGAGTATGCCATGCATCGCGCGGTGCCCCTTGGCTACCACCGCGCGTGTTGCACCAGATATGACCTCAACCAAGGGTCTGCCGCAGTCAGCTAGCCGATGCACCCGCAACAACGGAAGCGGTCGCAGGCACTTCGTGTTTCTCTACCACTCCACTGGTCACTAGTGGCGGTGTGGATGGCGGTGATACTGGTCTCGGTGCCTCGGATCGTACGGACGACCTGAACACGAGCAAGCAGGCGGTACACGATACGAGAAGGAAGCCGTTGATCCAGAGCGCATTGGCTGGCCCCAGATGCTCACCCGAGTACCCCACCAGAAGACCTGAAAACGGCTGCAGGCCGAACGTGATCATGGAGGAGAGACCGAGCAAGCGGGCTCGCATCGCCTGAGGAGACATCTGTTGCAACAGACCCATCGAAGTGGTCATCACAAGCGGTCCGGCCATCCCTTGAAGGTAGCCAAAGATGGCCGCAGTGACCACGATTGGTTCGGAAATGCCCAGATAATCCCCGACCCGCCTAATGACTTCCGACACACTCGGGTTGGCAATAGAGGTCATGATCATGAGCATCGTGCCGAACCAGATCAGCGCGCCACTCACCAAAATCCCTGTCCGCCTGACGTTGTGAACGACGGGTAGGATCAGAAGCGTAACCGTCATTGAACCAGCGCCACTGATGCCTCCCAGCAGACCAAGGACACGGGCATCACCTTGAAGAACCTCCGCAACGAAAGCCGGCATGACCGTCATTGTGGAAAAAACGGAAAACACGAAGAGCATTGAAAACAGATAAAGGTCGATCATCATCGGCTGCGACCGCACGTACGAGATCGCTTCGAGTGGTCCGCCTTTTGACCCAGCTGCCCCAGGAGTGGAAGCGCCGGGCCAGGGCGTCAGTTGTGTGGCGGCGTTGTCGGTGAACCGAACCCGAGCAAGCGCGACTATTACGGCCACAAAACTGAGCGCATTTACCCAAAACGCCGTCGCCGTCCCGAAATACCCGATCAACAGACCCGCAAGCGATGGTCCAACGATCCGCGCAAGCTGGAAGGCCATTGAGTTGAGGGTCACCGCCTGCCGGATCATGGCGGTACCCGTAAGGTCCGCAGCAAACGCCTGAAGGGCAGGCATGTCAATCGCCGTCACAATCCCAGTAATGACTGCAAGCACATAGATGTGCCAAATCTGAATCACGTCAGTCTGCACGAGGATTGCGAGTGTTGCCGCCAGCGAACCCAGGATCGCTTGCGTCCCGATCAGGAGGGTGCGGCGCGGTACCCGGTCGGCAATTGAGCCAGCGAACGGGCCGAGGAGGAGCATCGGCAGAGAGCCCAGCATTGTCACCCAGCCCAGTGCAGCCGGTGAATGCGTCAGCTGGTAAACCACCCAGCTTTGGGCCGTCATTTGCACCAAGGTTCCGATTGTCGAAATCGTCTGACCTGTAATGAACATTCGAAAATTTGGAACCCGAAGTGGGGCGTACATGTGCCTGTACCGAGAACTACCAGTCATAAATTGTTATCAATCTGCTGAATATTTCATTGCAAATTTCAGCACTGGCAAATTTCTTGATGATCCCAATATTCCAGAGGCACCCCTGAGACCATACATAGTGACTTAGGTCAGTACGCCTCTGACCGAACTGGGTGTAGTGATAGCAAACACGCAGAAGGATTTTGCTGAAGGAGACCCCAACAGTGTCATGGTGCTGCTGGGCCAGGGAACCGACCATTGAATCTCGCGGTCTCCGGGAGCATCCCAGGCATGCTGAAGAAACGCGTACTCGTCCGGGATTGGATCGCAGTTTCGTATATCGTCAGTATTTTGGGGGCTATGACCTTCCACGAGAAACGGCTCGCCGCAATCAGCCCGCCGGAGATGACTGTCCGCCGCACTCTCGCGTCACCAATTGCTTGAACAAGGCAGTGCGCCAGTGAAGCTGCGTCTTGTGCAACAGCCAGTAGTCCACTTTCGCCGTGTACCAAAACCGTGCGGTAGCCAGGAATGTCAGATGCGACGACCGGCGTGCCAGCAGCCATTGCCTCCAACAGGACAATTCCCTGGCTCTCACGGCCGGTAGAAGGCGCACAGAATACGGTCGCGTGGCGATACAACTGCTTTCGAAGCGTGTCGGACACCTGTCCAACAAAGACCACATCCTTCAAACCCAGGCGATGGGACAATTCTCGGAATGGTCCTGCAGCAAATTCGCTGAATGGTCCGGCCACAACCAGCCGAATTGGTGAAACCCGAGCAGCCACCAGATTCATCGCTTCTATTAGAACCGTGAGGCCCTTACGCCGTTCAAGTCGCCCCAAAAAGAGGACTGTCGGGGTTCCATCCTGCATTACTTCCGGACAGACGTCCGAAATCGGGTCGTGATCTGTTTCGACACCGTTCGGGATCGGTGAATACTGGTGCGGGAAATAGGAATTTATGAACCGGTGCGCCTCAGCGGACACCGTTATTCGCGCATCAAGCCGAGATAGCAATGCACGAAAAACTTGGCGGCCCAGGGCGTAGCCAACATATCTGTCACGTGAACAGTGGAACGTGCCAACATTCGCAGCGCGCGATTCGCGGAGAACGAGCGGAGCGAGAACCGGGACCAACGGTTCATGCAGGTGAACGACATCAAAGCGTTCGTGATCAAGAATTTGTGTGATGCGGCCTCTGAGCGTTAACGAGAGCGTCAAACGCGCCACCGATTGATTCGCAGGCACGCTTGTAATGTGTGAACCGACCCGGTACACCTCCGGATGCACGACCTCGACGTCGTCCCGCGACGAAGGCGCAATGATGCGGACGTGGTGTCCGACGTCAGACAGGCAGCGCGCTAGGTTCCTGACGTGTTCGGTAACCCCACCGGGAAACGGAAAATCGTAGGGACTGACCAGAGCGATTTTCACCAGCCTACAGGCTCCCAGAATGGCGCTGAAAGATCGCGCCTCGTGTAATCGCCAACGTCGTTTAAACCCTAGCGCGTGCTATTGACTACTGTGAAACCGCAGGCATCCACTTCCGAGCCGCCAACTGGCGGAACAATGGTGCTAAGGCACCGTGAGCCCGATCATGGGGTGTCGAACACACGGTGGCCGAGCGTCCATTGATCAGGGTGACGACGAAGCAAATCGCCAAGTCGGTTCGCAACCTCATGCGCCGCCCGCGGCGCATCGTCGCCTGAACCAGTCCATCGAACATAGCCGCTTTGAGGACGAACACTGATTGGCGCCTCAAACCCCGGATCGTTTCCAGCGCATTGTGCCTCGATTACTGCCCGTACCCTGCCCAACGGCAGTGCCAGGCCGTATCCGAACAGCAACGGCAATCGTCTGAGCGCCGCGATGCGATAGGGAAGCGCCGGGAAATGAACTTCTCGGCCAGAAATCCTGACTGCTAACGAACGATTCGCACCCGCGCTCGACGGTATCGAAGAGTCTGCGGCGACCGGCGCAACTGGAGGCACCCAGTCAGTAAATGAGACGAGCAAATCGCCACGATCCAGTGCCCGCCACACTGGCCTCGCCCCGAGTTCCGGAGTGAGAATCGAAAATCGATCACGCTTTCGATTTCGGGAAACCAGTTCGTGAAGTCGACTGGGTCGTAAACGCTCAACCATCAGCGTGACCGGGATGTCTAGGTTCTCGAGCACGTGTCCCAGCAATTCCACACGTCCAAAATGAGCACTCATCAAGATAGCGCCGGTCCCGCGCCCGATACTCGCCTTCACGACATCCCAACCCGGACCCAGGATCTCGGATCGTGCCTCTATTTCCTCACGACCGATCCGCGAACCGCGAAGGAGGTCCGCATAATTCTCAAAGTGAAGGGCGACCGACGCCCTTACCGAGTTTCGAACTGATGCGTGATCTACCGTTTGTCCAAGAACCACTGCGAGATTATTGGAAAGCCCAACCGAACGGTTGTTTGGAACGGAGTTCGCAATCCTGCCGGCGATCCCTGTTATCTCCTCAACCGCTTCCCGAGGCAAAAGGGAACCAATCGTGAAACCCGCCTGTAGGATGATTTCCTGTGGTGAGGGAACAGTGCTCGTGGTCGCACCCCTCAACCCGAAAAGCAACTCTGACCGAGTTGTGTCTTCCAATCTTGATGGCTTTTCGCAAGGCCACATGTCGCGAAACATGAACCACTGACTGGGATGTTCGGCAATCAATGGTTCCAGAGCGCCGAGAACCGTGCTAATGACGCTCTCCACCGTTGCGCCACCCCCAAAATGCATCGGTGCTGACGCAGTAACTC
>BJHB01000287.1:0-4532 GCA_014191415.1 Chloroflexota bacterium | reverse complement strand
TGGATCGTGCCACTCTTCAACCAGCCGACTGGTGTCGCGAAGGATTGATGTCTCGTCCTCTACCACGTCATCAGGCGGGAGGCCTCCCTTGGACCGCCCCAGCGACATGCTTCCCCGGGATGCATGGAGGCGAACCCCAACCTCACGGGCGGCGACGATCTGATCGTCGAGGCGACTCCCGTTCAGGAACAGATAGAGATGGTCGGACGCTGTCGTGCACCCACTGCGCGCAAGCTCCACGAGGCCGACTTGGGTGGAGACGGCGACGGCATCCGGTGTCAATCGACCCCAGATTGGGTAGAGAGTCCGCAGCCAGTTGAACAGGTCCGCATTCTGAGCACCTGGCACCACCCGCGTGAGCGACTGATACAGGTGGTGGTGGGTGTTGACCAAGCCCGGGGCAACAACGTGTCCACGAAGATCAAGGACCGTGTCCGCGGTATCTGGAAGGTCTGCCGTTGGGCCGACCGTCTCAATCACGCCACCGCGGGCAAATAGACCACCGTCCGGAATCTCGGTTCCCAATGCGTCCATGGTGGCAAGGACGGTCGCGTGTCGAACAAGCAGCGTCTTCATGAAGTGAATTTTGCAGCCAAAACCAAGCGCCGTCGTGCGGGTACGCATCGCCGCGTTTCGGTCGTTGACACGCATGATCACGCCAACCGACTACACTGCCATCGCCCGCCGGCACTGGGCACCGCTTGAACGACAAGGACACCAAAGATGCGCATCGTGGTCACGGAAACGGGTACGGCACTCGGTCATTCGCTTGTGACGCACCTTTCACATTCGCACGACGTCGTCGAATTCAACGGTGACGCACTTGATCCCGCTGTCTGCGCCGTGGCACTGGCGAACGCCGATGCGGTCATCGATCTGAGACCTGTGGCATCCATAGATACCGCGCCTAATCCCGGTTCCCTGGAAAACCCACAGTCCTGGAAGGCAGCCGGTGTTCACATAGAGCACCTTTCGCGCGGTACGTATGTGCTCATGCGTGCAGCCGTGGAGGCGGGTGCCTCGCGGTACATTCTCGGCAGCACCTTGCGCCATCTCGAGGGCTACGACCCGACCTTTTCCGTCGCCGAGACTTGGCGACCGCGCCCGGACGTCGATGATCCTGCGGGCCTCGGCGCGTATCTCGCCGAAGAGACGGCCCGGCAACTCGCCCTTGTCGAACCATTGGCGGTCATCTGCATGCGTTTCGCCACGATTTCCACCGGCCACCATCCGGTCACGGGCGACGAAGTTCACGTCGACGACGCAGTTCAGGCGTGTGTGCGTGCCATTGAAGCTCCCTTGGCAATAAGTGAGACATACTCGCGAACCACCCTTGCGTCAGGTTGGTGGGTGTTCCATGTTCCCGGTGGAGGAGACACGTCACGTTTCCCGGTTGGAGCCGCGCGGGGAATCGGCTATGTGCCTGCCCACGATTGCGATGTGGCTTCACGAACCGGAGTGCGAGCTCCGCGCGATACATCTACCGTGCCGTCTCGCGTCATCAGACGGGTCACGATGTTCGGCGCCGGAGGCCCACTCGGGGCAGCAACCGCACCGCACCTCATGAGCGCCTACACGGTTCGCCTGACTGACGCAAGATCGCTTGCCGAGATCCGCGATGCAAACCAGCCCCAGTCCCCGGGAGCGCCTCTGCCGTCGGTACCTCAGGCTCCACACGAGTCAATCACTTGCGATGTCACCGACCCAGTGGCCGTGGCGGCTGCTTGCGAAGGCGCGGACGCGATCATCAACTTGACCGTTATTCGGCACGACGTGCCCGGGTCGTTCAGGGTCAATCTGGAAGGCGCTTACTACGTCATGCGTGCCGCCCGTGCCCATGGAATTCGCCGGTCGGTCCACACCGGCCCTGCATTGAACCTCCACGATCGGCCCGCGGGATATGGACACGAGTTCGGAGTCCCCGATGACGCGCCGGCCCGAACCGGCGTCTGGCAGTACACCGTTGCCAAGTACCTCGGCCAGGAAGTTGTACGCCTGGCGTCCGACGCATTCGGTCTCGAGTCACCATCGCTCGTGTTCTGCGCCTTCGTCAACCCGGACGTGGCCGAACCTGCCCCGGGTGGCCCGCACCCGATGTCAATCTCCTGGGACGACGCCGGACGAGCCCTTCGTCACACCGTCGACGCCCCGGGCTACCCTGCCCCCTTTGAGCTCATGCACATCACCGCTGACCTTCCTCACGACCGATACTCGAACGCAAAGGCGAAGGCGCTTCTGGGGTGGTCTCCGCGTGACAATCTTGAGCACCTCTACGCGCGCCACCCGTAGGGTGCCCCCGTTCGAGCAAGCGGCCACGCACAACGGTTGCTGGACCGTCTTCTTGGTCCGCATGGCTCATCTATTTCTCGACGGTGGCAGATGGTGCATATGAGATGTGGAGCTGCGGGGTATCAATCGGTACCCCCCCAGCCTCGTGTGACGCCATAAGAAAGTCAAGGGCACCGGTTGTCAGGAGCGTGCGAATGGCGGGCACTGTCGGGACGCCTGTCTCGATCATGTCCTGTACCCCTTCGATGAGCCACGCGAAATGTGAAAACGGCTCCTGGGTCCCCATGCCGAAGCGGAATGCGATTCGGGAGACGGTGTGGGCACCCGGCAATGTCACGTCGGCGGCTATGGCCCACTGTGGCGTGACCGTCTCGGGAATCATCGCCATCGCGCGGGTGCCGTCGAGGTAATTGATCAGGAAGGCCGAGGCATCCGGGGCTAGCGACCGGGCATCACCTTGGGCAGCTCGGTCACAGACTTGCAACGCAGCCTGCATGAGTGACTGATCCCACGCGCCACGGTCCATTGCGTTCCATGCGTCCTGGCCGGCCAGGCACTGCACGCTTGCGATACCGCTCTCGCCACCATGGCGACGCTCCATGATGCATTGGAGCGCCTCGAGGGCATGGAACCCGTACGCCTCCAATGGGGGCGGAGACACGACCACTGCCTGATGGACCCGCGTCCCGATAGGAATATCGACCCTGGGAGAACGCCAAGAGACCGGCGCGGTACTCACCGATGATCCCGCCATCAAAGGGATGCCGAGCCGGGCAGCTCGGTCAACGATTGCGCGCGCGTCCTCCCACCCTACGCCAAGGTGCTTGTCGATGAAGACCGGCACCACGCTTCCCAGTTCCTCGAAGACGTCTGCGACTGCATCGAACCAGGCGCGTCGCGGATAGAGGCGTTGTCCGCGAGCGTTCAGTGGATACTCGCCGTGTTCACCGATGATCAACACACCATTGACAGCGATGGTGTCTGTTCCGAGGGTAATCGCGTCGCGGATTGACGGCAATATCGGCACGCCAGTGCGCTCGGACCATCCGCGAGAGAGGTCGTTCTCCGGAAACTGGTCGATGAACATAGAAGCCACCGCGACCCGTGGTCGGCGGATGCGCCCATCGATATCGGTCGGCAATGGAGTCTCGGTGAGGGTTCGGACAGTCTCTCCGTAGTCAAGCGCATCCCGATCGTAGACGTGGGGCCACGAATAATCGCTTAGGAGCTTGCTCACGATCACGTCGGCATGTGAACGGGGCCGATACACGGTGCATAGAGCGGCAACACAGGGTCTCGAACCCAATGCCGGAGCAAAGACACCAGCGTCCCCGGGATCCAGTGACATGACCATTCTCCCTCGATTCAAACGTGATCGCGCAGCATTTCGACAGCATACTGCGCGGCGTCGATTGACATCCCGGCGAAATATATGACACAATCACTGTATGAAATTACGAAACAGAACCCCGGCCACGAGCACGTGGAACAGCGCGGGCAGCGTCGTCACACGTCGCGGGATGCGGGGCCAGATCGAAACGGGCAGTGTCATTCATAAGTGGCAGGTAGGGGCCAAAGACTTGTTCCCACGAGCCACGGGCAGGCATGGGCGTAGGGGTTCACCCTCATGGCGCCGGTCAAGCCGAACGAAAATTGGACGGATTTCGATGACCATCACTCCCACCCTGGTTCCCGTGCAGTACAACCGCCACAACTTGAAGAGCCGCTTCCTTGAGGAACTTGAGAAGCGAATCCTGATCTACGACGGGGGCTTCGGCACCCAGATCCTGGCACGGCAGCACTTGCTCAGCGACGCTGACTACTTGGGAAATCCGCAGCGCGGGCCTCACGAGATTCTGGGAACCACGCGTCCTGAACTCCTTGAGGAAATCCACGCCGGCTATCTCGCAGTCGGTGCAGATGTCCTTGAGACCGATACCTTCCAGGGCAGTCCCCGACGATTGCGTGAATGGGGCCTCGTCGAGAGGGCATACGAGATCAACTTCAATGCCGTCGCATGTGCCCGCCGGGCCGCCGACCGCTTCTCAACGCCAGACCGGCCCCGCTTCGTTGCGATGAGCCTCGGACCGACTGGTGCCCTCCCAAGTGGGGATGAGGCGTCCTTGATCGCCCTCTCTCTTGGTCCGGACGGAGAACCCCTCTACCGCTCCCTTTTTGAGGAACTCGCCGAAGGCGCACGGCTGCAGGTAACTGCCGCGATCCACGCAGGGGCCGATGTCATC
>BJHB01000286.1:0-4532 GCA_014191415.1 Chloroflexota bacterium | reverse complement strand
GGCTCCAGGGAGTGATGCGCTCCATTCCACGAGCCTGATCAGAAGTGTGGTCGGGGTCCACGCGGTGACCGCAAGGACCGTCATGAGCGCGTCGTTGATCGCCCCCGACGCACTGCACACGTATCCGACCGTTGCGATGGCCACCGATGCCAGCATGATGGGCGGGATCAGGATGATCCCCGGGATCGTGGCCGCAACGCCAAGGAGTGGGACGTTCCCCAGGGTTCCAGCGATTACCGGCAGGACAAAGACTTGCGCGCCTGCAGTGGCGGAAATGGCCTCTCGCAGGGGAATGATTGCGAACGGCGCTCGAACAAGTCGCCCCAGGGTCGCGACACTTCCCGTGGTTGCACCGGCCGACTGCGGTATCAGCCATCGGTCGAACGTCGGCGCAAGCCACACCAGACCAGCGGTTCCGAGAAAGCTCAACTGCCATCCAACATCGTCCAAGGTGGACGGGGACCATCCCGCGAGTGCCACGCTTCCCCACAGGAGCGCCCCGGCAACCGCACCGCGGCGTCCCGTGGCGTAGGCGACGACCAGCAACTGGGTGAGTGTCCCGGCACGAAGGACGCTTCCCGAGGCGCCTACCAGGGCCACGAACATCCACAGTGCGACTGAGACGATCACGGCGCGGATTACCCGCCATCGCGCCGTCCGACGCGTCCCGCCCAAACCTGCGAGCCACGTTGTGGCGCCGGCAACAATGGAGACGTTGTATCCGGAGATTGCGATCAGGTGGCTTGCCCCGGTCATCCGGAACGCATCACTCATCCACGGTGGAAGGTCGTTCCGATCTCCGAGCAGGATGCCGACCGCAAGTGATGCCTCCGGTTCGGGGAGGTAGCGAAGGATAGGTGCAACTAACGATTGTCGCCACGCGCGCGCTGTCCCGGCGTTCGCCACGCCTGGTGACGACCCGTGGATCTGCTTGGTTGTCCGGGCGTGGAAGATTGCGGAACCACCCCCGAGACCACGTCCAGTCCCCGATGCTTCGATCCCGTCTCCTTGCGTCCATCTCGTTGACACGGGTGCCATGACCCGTAGCTCTCCACTGACGGCCAGCCAGCGGCCATCCTTGGTGACGACTGCATCGACGTGCACCGGTACGTCCTGGGTCGTGCCCCGCGGTACCGGATCACTGGTCACCGATCCGCGTACCGTTGTGATGTCAGGCAACACCTGCACAAGCGCTTCGTTTGTGGTGTTCCGTTCGCTGGCTACACCCCGAAGCAGGCCAATCGCCAGGCCTAGCAACACAAGCCCGAGGGCAATCCGGGCGGGGATCCGGTTGCGGAACAGGATCCCGCCCCCGGTTGCCGCGAAGATCAACGCGCAAAGGCAGATCCCCGCGGTCCACCATTCGCCCCCGATCAGCTTTGCGCCATTCCAGGTGACCCAGAGGCCAGTCAGGATGCCAAGGGGAACCCCGAGGATCACCGTCTTCCTACCCTAGTGACACGTAAGGCAGTGCACGTCGCAGGATTGCCGTAGAGATCCCGGCTTCACGCAGGTTGGCAACGGACTGCACGGGACCATGCGCCGACCGGTAGGCGATCACGCGTTGCACGGAAACGGACCCGAACCCAGGCAGTCGTTCGAGGTCGGCCGCACTCGCCTGATTGATGTTCACCCGCGGACGTCCGTCTGGTGTGGCCGGGTCTGCGAGCAAGGCCTCCAGGTCCTCACTTGGTGGCACCGTTGGGGCAGGACGCACCGCCGCGCCTTGGCTCGTACCCGTCCGGTCAGCAGGTGTGCCTGGGTTCGCGGCTGGCGTCGTGGGCCGAGTTGCAGCAGGGCTTGTGTCGACGTCAACTGCGGTTCGCTTGACAGGGATGTCCAGACGCTGTTCGTCCCGGATCCGCACGGCCAGGTTCAGCGTCGCGGTGTCTGCATCGGCGGTCAGTCCGCCAGCGGCACGTATGGCGTCTTCAATCCGGTCACCCACCCGGAGACCATGCACTCCTGGGTTCGCGACGGCACCCGTGACATGGACCCTCACCGATGTCCCGGAGAATGCCGTCGCTGCGGAAGGTGGCGAAAATCCCGGGGTGCCGGATTCCACTGCAGGCGATGGGGTTCGTGCCTGCCACACCACGAGCACTGCCAACGTAATGGCGATGACGATCAAAACGGGTCCGACAAAACGTCTCACGCGCATCCAGTCCGGTGGTGGGGTTCCGTGCGCCGCGTCCCCTGGTGGGAAGTCCGGCGTGCCGGGAATGGCCTGACTGTGCTGCCCGGCAGCGCCCCCAAGACTCAACATAACGGTTGGCTGTAGTGTACACCGCACCTGTGGTTGCATTGCTACTTGGTCTTGATTACCGTAAAAGCGATGTCAAATCGTGTTGTATTAAGATGTGCAGTGGTGCATGAGTTGGTCTCACGCTGGGGAACAGGCCTACGGCAGACCCTGGCCCGGGTTCCCCTCCTTGTCTTGGCGCTCGCCCTCGGGACCTTCGAGGCACGGCCAGACAACGGACCGATGTCCCCGACCCACTTCGTCAGCGAAACGACCCCCATGGTGGATGTCGTCGTCCAATCGACGCGTGACGTTGGGCGGGGAATGGCCGGGCGTGGCGGCCGGGTACGAACCGTCATCCGCACCGGTTCGTCAACGGCAGGCCGTCATTCGTCCGGGACCGGATTCCTTGCGACGGCGCGTGTGCCTCAAGCAGTCCTCCCAGAGATTGCTGCATGGCCGGGCGTCGTTGCGGTCGTCGTCGGCGAACGACTTGTGCCTCAACTGGATCAATCGGTGTCGGCGGCGCATGTTGGCGCAACTGATGTCTGGGCAGTCGCGACGGATCACATTGGCCGCTCGGTCACGGGCAAGGGTGTCCTGGTCGGGATCGCGGACACCGGTGTGGACTGGTCCCACGGCGACTTTCGGTTGAACGGTGGCGCTACCCGGATTGCCGCACTGTGGGATCAGAGTGCAGGGGCGGGTGCGCTGCCTTCAGGTGTCCCATCCGTCGCGTACGGTCGGGCATTCTCATCCGCCCATATTGACGCGTGGAACGCGTCGGCCATTGTTCCCGGCACGCCGTGTGGGTCGGCGGCGTGCGTTGCTTCCGGCGCAGCCGGCGTGAACACTCCCGATGACCGATCGGCCGGTGGTTCTTCCTCGTCCGTGTCCCCTGCGGGTCACGGCACACACGTCCTGGGCGCCGCCGTCAGTGGAGGCCGGGCCTTGTCATGTGAAACCGTTGGGTGTTCGCCGGTCCCCTACCGGGGCGTGGCCCCCGATGCCGACATCGTTGTGGTGCGAACCGACCTCCAGACCACCCATGTCATTGACGCGTGGACGTGGATGCGGGATCTTGCACGCATGCGCGGACAACCACTCGTGATCCTCAACGCCCTAAGTGTCGCGCGTGCCGGGGCACACGACGGTACGCATCCCCTTGAGGTCGCGATCGACGCGATCAGTGGACCGGGCACCATCGTCGTCACCGCATCCGGCAACAACGGCGCCCTTGATGCGCATGCGTCGGGGATCGCGTCAACCGGAACCCTTTCGACTGCAAAGTTCGCGGTCTATTCCGGCGACTTGCCTACCATCGATGCCAACATCGACCTCTGGACCCGCGATGCCGATCTCTTGGAGTTCCGGCTCGACGATCCCTACGGCCAGCAAGTCTTTCCCTTCACCGCGACAGGCGCCGGCGCGATCGTTGCAACCACGAACGATGGCACATCAGTCAGTTTCAATCCGTCGGCTGAGGCACCAGCGACCACCAATGGTGCGCACGCGACAATCTCGCTGCATCGTTCGAGAGGCCTTCAGGGCGCGTGGGCCTTGAGTGTCCGCGCACTCTCAGTCGGCGAGAACGACGGAAAGGCAACTCCCGGGCGCTGGGACGCGTGGATCGATCCGGACACAAAGGGCACCGTTCGGTGGCTTGACACGGCATCGTCCGGAACGACCAACGGGATTGACCTCACCGGCACGCTTTCTGAACCTGGGACCGCGCGGCAGGCGATCGTGGTGGGAAGCTACGTTTCGCGCGGTTCGTGGGTAGACGTCACTGGCACAACCCGCCAACCCGCGCCAACGCCAGCGATGGGCGCAGTCTCAACGTTCAGTGGACGCGGCCCATCGCGTGACGGCTTGGCGAGGCCAGACATCGCTGCTCCCGGCGAGGTGATTGTTGCCGCCCGGTCGCAGACGGCATCGATCGCAGACAGCAATCTCGTCGGGTCAGCCGCGCGACATCGTGCCGCCTCTGGAACGAGTGTTGCGGCGGCCCACGCCGCCGGGGTCGTTGCCCTTCTCATGCAGGTGAAATCCGACCTGACCCCAGACCTCGTACGGACACTCTTGCGTGAAGGTGCGTTGGCGGCGCCGGGAGGGGCGTGGGACGGCGCGTGGGGCGCCGGGCGCCTGCGGGCCGCACCCGCCGTTCAGGCTGCGCTTGCCCTCCCAGTCTCGGCTACCCCCACGGCAACGTCGGCAGCTACCCCAACGTCCAGTGCCACTGCGACGTCCACGCCATCGCCTGCCGCCACTGCGACGTCCACGCCACCGC
>BJHB01000285.1:0-4543 GCA_014191415.1 Chloroflexota bacterium | reverse complement strand
AGCCGAGACCTGGTCATCCGGAAGGTCTGAAAGTGACCGGACTGGCGCGGCAATGGCGTCATGGCCGTCTTCGGGGTCGAAGGCGGCGGCCGGTAAGAGACCCGATTCGCGGACAACCTCACCGACAGCCATGACCGAGACTTGGCCAGCGCGTGCAAACGTTGTCGACACTTTCCAGTACTGGAAGACCCGTCTCTGCGTCCGTAGCACGACCACGCGGCCCATGTCAGTGACGGGCGCCGAGGGCAAGCCATTCATCTCCAGCGGGTCGTCGGCCGCAAAGTAGGCCGCCTTCAGCGCAGGTGACGCATCAAGCCAGCGCAAACGTTCACGTGCTATCGCCTCAGTGAATGCTGGCTCACCGGGGAGTGGTCGGACCGCCGGAGGCACAAGTCTCTTGGTCTCAAGCCAACCATCGAGATCAGCCATTGAAAGGAGGTCATAGACCGCCACGGGGACAGCCCGCGCCTCAATCGGGTCCCACTCGAGGACCGCCTTTTGCGTCACTTGGGCCACAACCCCCGCGTACTCGAACCGGCGTGAGATGGGATATCCAAGTCTGTCCGGGCCGCCCAATGCCTTGAAGTCACGCCAGAGTGCAATGCCTCCATCGTTCGTGATCCGGAAACCTAGTGAACGATCCTCGGTGTCAGTTCCCTGGGTAAAAAAGCTCCCATTCAGGGTCTCCCAGTCGTCCCAGCCATCACGGCTGAAGGTCTGGGGTTGAACTGACCAATCTGGCGGCAGAGGCAGCGGGGACGGAGCGGATGCAGATGCGCTGAACGGCAAGATCAGTAGCGATCCGAACCAGACGATCAGCGCTGCGACGACCACCATTGACCTGAGGGGCAACTCAGTCCGTGAACGTCTCATCAATGAGGAACGGATATCCGATGCTCGTCGCCCTAGGGTCGCTGACCGGAAAAGCCGCACACGCAGGTTGGACCGGGACCGCAGCAAAACAAGTCCAGCGTCCACGAGTGTCCCTATCCGCACCATCTTGTCAATACCAATCACAGTCGGCCGTCGGGTCAAGGATCGCATCACTTTGAGGAAAGGAACTGCACTTCGACCGTGCTACCATTCAGCGGCGTGACCCAGTCAATTCCATCTGAAAATACCGACGAACGACCTGTCGATCCACGTGTTGCCGAACTCCGTGCCATGAAAGCGCGGGCCCGTCTCGGGGGTGGCGCGGCGCGCATAGCCCAGCAACACGCCCGTGGCAAGCTTTCGGCGCGCGAGCGGCTGGACCTCCTCCTCGACCCGGGTTCCTTTGAAGAGACGGACATGCTCGTCACTCATCGTCCCCCTGCGTTTGGGTTTGAGCATGACTACGTCCTCGGTGACGGAGTGGTTACCGGGTGGGGGCGAGTGGACGGTCGCACGGTATTCGTATTCTCTCAGGACTTCACCGTATTCGGTGGTTCATTGTCAGAGACCTTCGCAGAGAAAATCTGCAAGATCATGGACCTTGCTGTCCGGAGCGGCGCGCCAATCATTGGTCTCAATGACTCCGGTGGCGCCCGGGTTCAGGAAGGCGTGGCTGCCCTGGGCGGGTATGCCGAGATTTTTCTGCGCAATGTCATGGCGTCTGGCGTGGTCCCGCAAATCTCGGCAATCCTCGGGCCATGTGCCGGGGGAGCCGTGTACTCGCCCGCGATGACCGACCTCGTCGCGATGGTCGACCGGTCCAGTTACATGTTCGTGACCGGTCCAAATATCGTGAAGTCGGTGACACATGAGGATGTCGACGCCGAAGCGCTCGGGGGTGCCGAGGTACACGCCACAACCAGTGGCGTCGCGCACTTCATCTCGCCAACCGAAGCCGACTGCCTGCAACTCGTCAGACAGGTCCTGTCATATCTGCCGTCCAATCATCTGGACGACCCGCCATTTGTGGATACGGGTGACCCGGCATCGCGTGCCGACCCCGAACTCGACACCATGGTTCCGGCTGATGCGGGCATCCCCTACGATATGAAAGGCGTGCTAGGCAGGGTCTTTGATCGCGGGACTTTGCTCGAGGTGCAGCCACTGTTCGCCCCGAACATCATCACCGCCTTCGCGCGGCTCGGGGGACGGTCAGTAGGCATCGTCGCCCAGCAACCTGCGTCGCTTGCCGGAGTTCTCGACATCGATGCAAGCACCAAAGCCGCGCGGTTCGTTCGGTTCTGTGACTGCTTCAGCCTGCCAATCGTCACTTTTGTGGACGTCCCTGGGTTCCTCCCGGGCACGACACAGGAACACGGCGGGATCATCCGGCACGGGGCGAAGCTTCTTTACGCGTACTGTGAAGCAACCGTTCCGAAGCTCACGGTCATCACCCGCAAGGCGTATGGAGGGGCGTACGACGTGATGTCTTCCAAGCACGTGCGTGGCGACCTGAACTTCGCCTGGCCCGGTGCGGAGATTGCGGTCATGGGTGCCGAAGGTGCGGTACCCCTCATCTTCCGTGACCAGCTTGCTTCAGCGTCCGACCCTACCGCCGAACGAGCGCGCTTGGTCGCCGACTATCGCCAACGCTTCTCCAATCCGTACGCAGCAGCCGCGCGAGGGTATGTCGACGACGTTATCGAACCACACGAGACAAGACGCAAACTGATTTCCGGTCTCGATGTGTTGCGCCACAAGCGGCTATCAAACCCACCGAAGAAGCACGGCAACATTCCACTTTGACCTACTCCCCACGGCCGACAACCGTGGGGAAGGGCAGTGAATCGCAAGTCATCGTGCTTGGGCGATGGGAAGTGCGAGGGGAACCCGGGGCGCGTCCATCCAAGTGTGTTGCGAAGCATGGTCTGAGCAACAACGGCGATGGGGTGGAGGTTCACCGAGATCTCAATTGGGAGACAATCCATGTTCCGACGAGTCCTTGTGGCCAATCGCGGCGAAATCGCCGTCCGGATCATCAGGGCCATCCACGAACTCGGTGCCGAGGCGGTAGCGGTCTATTCCGATGCCGACCGAACCGCGCGCCACGTACTGCTTGCGGACTTTGCCGTCCGGCTAGGACCTGCGTCGGCATCCCTGAGCTACCTTGATGCATCTCTGGTCCTCGCTGCCGCCCGAGACACGGGTGCCGAGGCAGTCCACCCGGGCTACGGGTTCCTATCAGAGCGCGGTGCGTTTGCGCAGGCGTGCCTTGATGCCGGCCTGACGTTTGTCGGACCATCACCCGCCACCCTCGATGCCACCGGAAACAAGGTGGAAGCGCGACGACTTGCCAAACTTGCCGGTGCCCGACTGGTTCCAGGCACCGCGAACCCTATCGCCACCGTTGCGGAGGCCGTTCAGGTCGCCCGTGAGATCGGGTTCCCACTGCTCATCAAGGCGGCCGCCGGAGGCGGTGGCAAGGGCATGCAAATTGTCGAAACCAATGACGCCTTCGCCTCTACGCTCGCAAGCGCCCAACGAATCGCCCTCGCAGCCTTCGGAGACGGGTCAGTTTATCTGGAGAGGCTTGTACGACGGCCGCGGCACATCGAGGTGCAAATCTTTGGTGACGGGGCCGGCGACGTCATCGCGCTTGGCGACCGAGACTGCAGCGTTCAGCGCCGGTTCCAGAAAGTCGTTGAAGAGGCGCCGGCCCCGGGCCTGACCGATGCCGTCAGGGCACGCCTGGCCTCGGACGCCATCGCCATCGGCAAGGCGTCAAACTACGGTGGTGCCGGTACCGTTGAGTTCCTATTCGAGCCCGAGACCCACGAGACCTACTTCCTCGAGGTCAATGCACGGTTGCAGGTGGAGCATCCAGTGACCGAGTTGGTTCACGGGGTCGATCTCGTTCACGCCCAACTCCGTTTTGCGTCGGGCACGCCAATGCGTGAGGCACTCGCACAATCAGGTTGGCGCGATCCAGCAATCCATGGTCAGCCGGCACCGCTTCATGCCATCGAGGCGCGCATCGGCGCAGAGGATGTCGCGAACGGGTGGGCGCCGTCAGCGGGCCGGATCGGGATTGTTCGCGAGCCCGCGGGGCCGGGTGTCCGCGTTGACAGCGCATGCGAGCCCGGGCTTGAAGTTGGAGTCCACTACGACTCGCTGCTTTCCAAGGTCATCGGATGGGGTCCGACCCGGGAGATCGCCATAGCACGGTTGCGTCGGGCACTCGATGAGCATGTCATCACCGGGATTGAAACCACCCTCCCATTCCATCGCTGGATCCTTCGCCACCAGGCCTTCCTGAGTGGCGACGTCTCCACAGACTTTGTGGCCGAACATTGGGATCCCGCCCAATCGGGCCACGAACAACTGTCCCCCGAGGTGACCGATGCAATCCGCATGGTCTCCTCACGTGCACGGGCAAACGCTTTGCAGTCCCGTCGCCCCGACGCAGCGGGCACCACCGCGATCAGCAACTGGAGCCAAGTCGCCCGGCGCGAAGCCTTGCGTCGCGGTTGAGAAGATGGGTCAGTCGGCACAATCGCCCGAGGGGTAGCGTCAACCCCGTTGACGGATGTGCAGAACCATGCATGAGTGGCCGGTGATCACAAGATTGTTAACACAATCGACCAGACATGCCACACTTGTAATCAGCTCC
>BJHB01000284.1:0-4548 GCA_014191415.1 Chloroflexota bacterium | reverse complement strand
GACGAAGTCGAAACTGACCGGTGCGACAAGGAACCCGATCGTTGAGCCGACGCCGGCGCCATAGGGGACGACGATTTCACGGCTACCGAGGATGCGGGCAACGCCGGAGGCATGGACCGGCCCGGCACCGCCGAATGCAAAGAGGGGCACGGCAGACGCATCCTTGCCCCGTTCCACCGCATGCATGCGTGAGGCAGCGGCCATGGCCTCATTCACCACCGAATGGACTGCCCATGCGGCATCCTCGATGGTCAGGCCGAGCGGTTCGGCAACGTGCATCCGGATCGCCTCACGAGCGGCCTGGACATCCAGACGCATCGTGCCTCCAAGGAAGAACCCCGGGTCCAGGTAGCCGAGAATGAGGTCGGCATCGGTGACCGTCGGATGCGTACCGCCGCGTCCATAGCAAGCGGGACCTGGGTCGGCCCCTGCACTTTCCGGACCGACCTTGATCAGGCCGAAGCGATCAACACGGGCAATGCTGCCACCACCGGCGCCGATCTCGATGAGGTCGATCGAGGGCACCCGGACAGGCAGGCCACTGCCGGCCTTGAAGCGGTAGACACGATCGACTTCGAACTCGGTGGTGACCGGAGGAACACCCCCGGTGATGAGGCAGGCCTTAGCCGTGGTGCCACCCATGTCGAATGACAGAAGGCTCGTGCGCCCAGTTTCGCGCCCGTGCGCAGCAGCGGCAAGGGCACCGGCGGCCGGGCCGGATTCGACCAGGCGGATGGGGAAGCGACGGGCGGTATCGACCGTGGCGGTGCCTCCAGCAGACAGCATCAGGAGAAGACGTGCCGGCGACCCGGAGGCCGAGAGGGCATCCCGAATGCGGTCGAGGTATCCCTCCATGAGGCGTTGCACGTAGACATTGGCAAGGGTGGTGGTGGTGCGTTCGTATTCGCGGATCTCGCCGGCAACCTCGTGCGAGAGGGCGACGCGAACACCTGGCAGGGAGGTGCGCAGGTGGTCACCAACGGCGCGTTCGTGATCGGGATTGGCATACCCATGCAGGAGGCACACCGCGACCGCGCCGGTAGTCCCTCCGAACCCTGCCTCGCGCAAGTGCGACCCCACCAGGTCGACGCTAGCCATGTCCAGAGGGGTATGGACCGATCCGTCGGCACGAATGCGTTCATCGACCTCGAACCGGAGATGCCGTGGCGCGAGAGGCCGTGGCAGGTCCAGGTTCAGGTCGTACATGTCGTAGCGGTGTTCCCTTGCAATCTCCACGGCATCGCGGAACCCTCGAGTGGTGACGAGGGCGGTGCGGTCACCCTTGCGTTCGATAAGGGCATTGGTGACCAGCGTGGTGCCGTGGATGACCGTATGCAGATCGGTCGTGGACGCGGTGGCATCGTGGAGGACCTGTGCAATGGCAGATGCGACGCCTCGTGCCGGGTCGTCTGGGGTGGTGAGCGTCTTGCCAAACCACGATGCGCCAGTGCGCTCATCGATGAGGAGGATGTCGGTGAAGGTGCCGCCAATGTCGATCCCGGCACGCCAGTGTGCCTCGGATCCATGTCCCCCCAGACTTGCGGGCGTGCCGAACGGGTCGGATTGGCGCATGCCGCCAGTGTACCGATGGTGAACTTGCCTCCTCGTTGGCCCGCCGGGGCGGTGTGTGGCCAGCGAAGCACAGTAAGACCGGAGGCGATCGGGGGAAGGGCAAAGCGAAGCCTACCCACATCGGGGGCGATGGGGGTAAGGGGGCAAGAAACCCCGAGTCATTTCGGGCATTTCAACGGCTTCCGGAGACTTTCCGGGCAATCCGGCGCGGAGGACTGTAGAGATGCATGGGGCCGTCGATAGTGATGATGACGAACGCGCGGACACTGATGGCCGTCAGTGTCCGTGTCTCGCCACGACAGGAAGCCGTCGCCGCACAACAGCCGTTGGGCCTCGCCATGATGTTCGATCCCTGATCGTTCGCACTTGGTGTGGCTTGCCGGTGACCTGCGTGGTCGCGGAAGGTGGGTCACCATGGCATTGCGGATCAACTACAACCAGGTGTCGCTGTCGGCCCAGCGTTCGCTTGGGTCAACGCAGGGACAGTTTGCGAGCGCCATCGAGCGTCTCTCGAGCGGGTTGCGGATCAACCGTGCCTCCGACGATTCCGCGGGGCTGGCCGTCAGCGAGAAGCTGAAGAACCAGGTCCGGGGTCTCAATCAGGCGCAGCGCAACGCGCAGGACGCGGTCAGTCTTCTTCAGACCGCCGAAGGTGCCCTCAACGAGACGCACAGCTTGCTGGCGCGCATGCGTGAACTCGCCGTGCAATCGGCCAATGACACCCTTTCCAACAATGACCGTGCGCATCTCCAGAACGAGGTCAACCAACTCGTCTCGGAGATTGACCGGATCGCGGCATCAACCCAGTACAACAAGATCGCACTCCTGAACAAGGACAGTGCGGTGACCCTGCACAACTCCGGCGACGCCCTGCAATTCCACATCGGCGCGAACACCAATCTTGTCAGCGGTACGGCCAGCACGTCATCGGGCGACAACGCATTGCAGTTCAGCATCGGTGCGGCCCGATCGCAGGATCTGGGCGATGTGAAGCTGCTCAGTGAACTGGGCGTGACAGGTTCCATCGAAAAGACCTTCACCGTCGGTGGATCGATCATCAAGTACAACCCATCAGTCGATACGGTGTTCGACGTACGGGATGCCATCAACGATGCGTCAGGGACGTCGGGAGTGACGGCGTCCGTGACCGGCGGTAAGCTCGTCCTCGCGAGCAACGCGGCATTCGCGATCACAGGAGATACGGGGAACCTCGTCTCCGCCTTGGGATTGCCGGCTTCGGGGGCGCCCGGCACCATCAGTGGCTCGTCCACCGTCGCCGACGTGACCGGTTCAACAGGGTCGTTCTACATCGATGACAACGGCGGTAACGGTACTTCCCGGACAGTGAACTATTCCGGAGCGATGACCCTTGACGCCTTGGCGTCAGCCATGCAAACCGCTCTCAGGGCGACAAGTGAGACCACGGCAACGGTGACGGTGGTCGGCGGGGCGTTCAAGTTCCAGAATGTTATCGGTAGCAACGTCATCCTGGATCCCTCGACACCGACGGAGTTTGGCATCACGAGCCCACTTTTGGTGGGCATAACGACCGCCTCCACGATGGTGACAATCCGGAACACCGCGTCTTCATCCACCCTGACCGGTGTCACCTCGATCTCATCCAGTACCGATGGCACGCTGGACGTGGCCTCCCAGACGTCGGCAAACGCCTCCATTTCCGTTCTGGATGCGGCCATCGAGGACGTCAGTACATCGCGCGGTCAGATCGGATCGATGCAGAACCGCCTGGAAAGCGTGATCAACAGCCTTGGCGTGGCGTCGGAGAACACGGCAGCGGCGAACAGCCGCATCCGGGATGCCGACGTGGCCCAGGCGGTGTCGGAGATGACACGCACCCAGATCCTCCAACAGGCAACGATGGCCGTTCTGGCACAGGCCAATCAGTCGCCGCAGTCGGTCCTGGAACTTCTCAAGTAGCGAGACCGGCAACCACGGGCTTGCCCGTGTCCCTGAAATACGTGATGGGTTTTGGTCGACCGGGTTCGATCATGGACATCATCCGCCGGTAGGGACGGCGACATGTGGCCCCGTCTCCCAAGGGGGGTGAGACGGGGCCACTTCTTTTTCGCCAATCTGGATTGCCCCACCCCAATCTCAGTCGCACAGTGCGATTGCCGGGGAGTGGGTCAGGCGGGCGTCATGCGCAGGAGAACCTTGTTTGCCTCCGCCGGATGGTCGTGCGCGAAGGCGATGGCCGCGGGTGCTTCAGCGAACGGGAACCGGTGCGAGACCATCGGGCGCAATGACTCCCCTCGCCGTTGCACGATATCGACCGCCTGGCCGAAGACCCCGGCATTGTTGCGACTGCCCAGGATGGTCAGTTCCTTGCGGGTGAAGAGCGACACCGGCAGGCTGACCTCCTCCAGGGAGATGCCCGCGATCACGATCCGTCCGGCATAGGCAACCACATCCACGGCGGTGCGGATCACCGCGGGTGCGCCGGTCGCGTCCATCACGACCGATGCACCGTCACCATTCGTCCAATCCATCACGGCGTCGGCCCCATCGGCAGCCAAAGCGACCCGTTCGGCCCCGAGAGTGCGCGCCAGTTCCAGGCGCGACGGCAAGCGGTCCATCACGAGGCACCGGGCACCACGGTCGATGGAGGCGATCATCGCCGCCTGGCCAATCGGGCCGGCGCCGAAGATTGCGACGGTGTCACCAGGGCCAACCTGAGCCCGCGTGATCATCTGCATGCCAATCGAAAGCGGCTCAATGAGAGCCGTCAGTTCGGCATCGAGGGATCCCACCGGAAAGAGGTGTGTCACAGGGACCGTCAGGTATTCGGCAAACGCGCCGGTGGTATGGATCCCGAGGACGCGCAGACTGGTGCAACAGTTCGGACGGGCATGACGGCACGGATAGCACGTGCCGCAGGAGAGCAACGGTTCCACGGTCACACGGTCGCCGACCCGAACCGCGCCGCTGTAACCGGGACCGAAGCCGGCCACGATG
>BJHB01000283.1:0-4567 GCA_014191415.1 Chloroflexota bacterium | reverse complement strand
GAACCGCAAGTCCGGCCGATCGCACCCATACCTGGCCAGCGCGTCGGCATAGGAAATCCGGGGAAACGGCTTGCTCATGATCAGCTTCGAGGTGTATGCCTCAATGCATTCGATGAGAAGCGCCTCGATGGTTCCGGTGACATCTGACTCGTCAACAAACGCCATCTCAAGGTCAAGTTGGGTGAACTCGGGTTGCCGGTCGGACCGCGTGTCCTCATCGCGGAAGCAACGGGCGACCTGAAAATACCGGTCCATTCCTCCCACCATCAGAAGCTGCTTGAACTGCTGGGGCGCCTGTGGAAGGGCATAGAACTCGCCGGGATGGAGCCGTGCCGGAACAAGGAAGTCCCGGGCACCCTCCGGGGTACTCGCAGTCAGGATCGGGGTCTCTATCTCCAGGAAGCCCTGCCGATCAAGCACGTCGCGCATTCGTTTAATGATCCGGTGGCGCAGAACGACCGCGTCGCGCATCACGGTGCGCCGCAGGTCAAGGTACCGGAACTTCATCCGGAGGCTCTCGTCGACGCTCGCGTCGTCGTTGATATAGAAGGGAGGCGTCTTTGCAGCATTCAGCAGCGTGACCGTCGTCGCAATAACCTCGATGTCGCCAGTTGCGAGGTTCGGGTTCGTGGTTCCGGACGGACGGCCGGCCACGGTTCCCTGAACGCAGATGACATATTCGTTGCGGAGACCCTCCGCGGAGGAGTGACCGTCAGCGTTCCGGTTGGGATCGAACGTGACTTGTGTCAGTCCATATCGGTCACGCAAGTCGATGAAGATCAGACCCCCATGGTCCCTACGGCGGTGGACCCAACCATGAAGCACAACTTCATCACCCGTGTCCGAGGCACGCAAATCGCCACACGTATGAGTTCGTTTTGCGGGCATCACCGACCACGAGAGGTCGGTGGCAGGAATGAATTGCGTTTGATCCGCGTTGATCATTGGCGTTCGCGCTTCCATTGTGATTTGTCGATCGGATCGGGCATCCAACCGATTGAAGGGTACCGTGAGTGGGTCTGGCGCCAGTGCTTGGCGGAATTCCCATCATCCGCTCAAGGTGCGTCAAGGATTTCCTGACGTGTCGTTTGACACCGATGGCATTCCAGAAAACGCCAGTGGTGATTTGCAGACCAAACGTCCACCTGCCGGGGGCGCGACCCTCGCGTTATCCGACCAGAACCCTGAGCTGCAGGATGCGCCAGAGTGCTTCGATTGCAATCGACGGGGTCATCTTTGACGTCCCGCGTGTCCGTTCACTGAAATGGATTGGATACTCGACAACCGTGAGCCCAGCCTTCTGGCACCGCATTGCCATTTCGATCTGGAAGTTGTAACCCTGCGACCGTACTTGATCGAGCGGGACTCTTTGGAGTGCCTCTCTACGGAAGCATTTGAAACCCGCCGTCGTGTCGTTCACGTTGAGCCCCGTGATCAACCGGGCGTACTGGTTGCCGCCCCAACTGAGGATTCGACGGCCGAGGCTCCACTTTCGGTCGAGGCTTCCACCAGTCACGTATCGCGATCCTACGACCACATCGTAGTCAGTTGAAAGCACGATCATTGGGCCAATCGCGCCGACCGGATGCGAGAAATCCGCATCCATCTCAAAGATCAGATCAGCGCCCGATGCTAGCGCGTCACGAAAACCGGCGATGTAGGCATCACCAAGACCCGTCTTCGATCGCCGGTGCAGGACTGACACCCGGCCCGGGTGGTCATGAGCAAGTCGATCGGCGATCCTGCCAGTTCCATCGGGGGATGCATCGTCAACAACGTGGACCCGGACCTGCGGAACGAGGCCCAGAAGAGACGAGACCATCGGTTCAATATTCTCAGCCTCGTTGTAGGTCGGAAGGACTATGCAAATATCCCTCGGGTTGAAATTGGCCCCAGAAGCAGCCGCCTGAGAAGGATTGGTCTGCGAAGGGTTTACCGTCATTTCGAGTTCTGAACGGCCGGCACCTGGCCGTTGGCCCCGCCTCTGGATAGCGGCGCGATGCCCGTGGAATAGACAGCGGTCTGACCCTCACGGAACGCCGTAGTCAGGCCCAACTCAGGAGCGTCAAACTTTGACAGTCCCGGACCACCGTAGGCTTGCCTCTCCAAATAGCCTACGACAACGAACGTCACCCCGTAAGACTCTAGAAGCTGTCGGGCTTCAGGCACGGTCTGCGTACGATAGATGATTCCAACGTCCCGTTTCCGGCGCTCAATCTCGGGATTGATGCGGTCACCTCGCCAGAGACGTTCATGCTGGTCCCAACCCAGCACGGTAGGAAACCCCGACTGGGTGGAGAACCTGGCAAATTCGCTGTATGGGCCACCGGACGCCTCCAAGACAACAGGGGTCCGCGTTCCGGCGTCTTCAACCCCGTTTTCGCTAAGCCACCGCGCAGCCGCGTAGTCCTCAGGGTGGAACTTGCGCATCCAATCCATTCCGTCAAGGACTGGATCATTTGCAAATGCATTCGTGCGCAATCCGGTCACGCGCATCGGGTACACGAGCATTCCCGCAATGAGCGCGATTCCGAGGGTCGCGATCGCCGAAACACCAAGGCGCTGGAGAAATTGCGACCCCTGGCGGGCAAACTCGCGCGACGAGTCCAGAGCATGGCGAGCCACCCAGTAAGCGAGCGGACCACCAGCCAAACCAATCATCATCCATGATTGGTAGTAGAGCTTGAACACGGTGTTCATCCGGCGAAGCGAGCCACCGTAGAAGTCTCGAATATAAAAGACCTCGCAGACCGCGAGCAGCACGAATGCAGTTCCAAGAACTGCAAGTGCGAACCCAACCCCACGCCCACCAGGCAGGTTTTCGCGTGCAACCGACCCGTTAGCCGTGGATGGCTCATCATCGGGGTCTGAACGAGGATTACGTGGAGACACAGCCTGAAGTGCGCAGTAGATGGACAGGCCTGCGAGTGCCACGGCCAACGCATACGTGCCGGCGCCGCGTAGCTCCAGTACTGCGATCAGGCCGGCAAGCAATATCGCACCGATAGGTACCGAGAAACGTCGAATTGACGCATTGGGTGAACGAGAGAGGGTCGTGCCAACAATCCAGAGTGCAGGCACGACCCATGCAATCTGCAGTCCCCAGAATTGAACAAACTGCATCAACAGGCTTCGTTGGGAGACGAACCCTACCGGCATCTCTCCCGGGCCTGACACGACAGGTGGAGTGAATGCGACGAGGAACGGCAAGACGAGTGCCGCCGACAGTAGTGCGATGCCAAGAACAACCCATCCGGCTCTGACCATGATCCTCAGCGACGAATAGTGGGGTTCACCGACTTTCGATGACGCCTGGCGCGGCCAAGCCCCGACAAGCCCGGAAGCGAAAGTGAGCAGAAAGTACGCAGGGAAGTCCCAGCTGTTTGCAAAGTAGAGAACTGAAATCAGCACTCCAACAGGCAAGACTTCCCACAAGGGATCAAATCGAGCTACTGCCTGCCTCCACCTCGGGCTCTCGGGCTCGGTGGTTGAACCTCCTACGCCATAACCATTCGATGGCAAGGCTGCGCCCGCAGCGGACAGACCTGTGGCCCAACGAAACAACTCGGGTGGATGGACCAGGCACCGGTAAGCAATGCCGACCGCAAGCACGGTGAACGGGAGAGACATCACATGCGGGTGCAGGTCACCAAGAAGGAAACTAAAGGCTGGAAACTCATTAATTGTGTAGTCAATATCCCTATCACCATCCTTGATCACAAGAACCCGGGTTGCGTTCCATCCAATTCCGCCCCAGAAGTCCTTCTGCCACATGCCACTACCGTCAATGCTTCTCAAGACCGACCAAAGGTTTCCCGCGATCAGGACCAAGAACACCGACCCCAGTCCCGCTGCCACGTACGGCCAAGCGGCGTCAATGGACCAACCTCCGCGCGGGAGTTCCGTCCGGGTACGCAAGACCAAATTCGGGTGGGACCACCCGCCTGCGATGTCACGGGCTATGGAATAGCCAACGGAGAATATGCCGACGGCAGCCAGCGCGAAAACAGTGGCCAACGCCAGATTGAACCCCTCTCCAGGAAGTACGCCGGAAAGTTGGATCAACAAGCCGTAGACGAGGTAACCGAAGTAGTAGTAATTGATCGTTGGGTTCGGCATTCCCGCAGATGGTGATAGCCATGGGTCAATCGGAGGGAATGAGGCAGATCTGGCAACCGAATTCAGGAATGCGAAGTCCATGAACTTCTCTGTCCCGGCGATGTCACCGGCGCGCACCCGGATCAGAAGAAATCCAACGAACGCCACCGCGAAGATTGCTTCCTGAAGCAGGATCAGGCCCTGACGCCGCCCCACGAATACTTTCAAGTCGCGACGGACGCTGCCTGCGCTCCACCAGCACGCGGTGCCGAGACCGAGTATGACGATCAAACTTGTCGACGCCTCGTTCTCGAGAAGGCCCGTTACGCCAAGCCACCACGAGACGAACCCAAATGCCACCAAGGCGACCGTCTTGTTCAGTGCGTACCCACGGTCCGCTAATGGATGAAAAAACCTGAAACTGGCGGGAAATGTGGCAATTGATATGACCTGAACAACAAGCCACCAC
>BJHB01000282.1:0-4568 GCA_014191415.1 Chloroflexota bacterium | reverse complement strand
CCACCTCACGTGCTCCGTGCGAAGGTCCACTGACGCCCCCCCGTTGTTCACGATTGCCTGAGGTTCGGCTTCGCCCTCGCGCGCTACGGTCAGACCAATTGAAGACGCCAATGGCCCCACGCCGGTATGGAACGCCCGTCCGGTACAGAGCACGACCTGGACGCTGGCCTCCCGCGCTTTCTGGATTGCCTGTTGGACGCGTTTGGATACCGTGCCATCAGGTCGGATGGTGGTACCGTCGATATCGAGAGCGAGAATGCTCACTCGGTTGATCGGTCGGGTCATAGGGATGCTCATTTCGTGAAGTATGCCTGTGAGTGATCCCCAATCTTGCTCGTGCCTGGAGTGATTGGTGGCGGCTGGTTGGTCGCCGTGGACACGGCCCAAGCGCAAGCCGTACAGGTTTGAACGGCATCACTCGTGGTCGTCACCTCATTGCCGGGTGGATTAGCGTCGTATCATGTGGGACGACGTAGTCAGCGCTTCGAATGAGAGGGAGCCGTGACGGAGAACCCAGGGGGCGAACCGCTCCGACGCACGCCGCTCTTTGATACGCATGTTTCCCTGGGTGGCCGAATGGTTCCATTCGGTGGCTGGGAGATGCCGGTCCAGTACCCGGCGGGCGTACTCGCCGAGCACCATGCGGTTCGCAACGCCGTTGGACTCTTTGACATCGGCCACATGGGCCAGGTTGATGTGTCCGGGACCGACGCTCTCGAGTACTTGCAGTGGGTCACACCCGGTGATGTTTCCCGGCTTGAGAGCGGTCAGGCTCAATACTCGTTTCTTTGTGCAGAAGACGGTGGCGTCATCGACGACATCATCATTTACCGGATTGGTGATGTTCACTTTCTTGTCATTGTCAATGCTTCCAACACCGATGTAGATTTCGGGTGGATGCGATCACACCTGGGTGGGGGGGTGCGGGGCGTGGGGGGTGACGGGGTCAGCCTGACTCTGCTTCGTCCCCAAAGAACCCTGCTCGCCTTGCAGGGGCCTCGCGCGCTTGAGACGCTGCAACGTTGTTCGGATACCGACCTGTCAGGTCTCGGCTACTACCGGGTGATGCGTGCGCACGTCGCCGGCGTTGAGGCGCTTGTAGCCCGCACCGGATACACGGGCGAGCGTGGCTATGAGATTGCATTTGACGAGCGTCATGCAGTCGCGGTTTGGAACACCCTCTTGGAAGCTGGTCACGGGTACGAGGTTGTCCCGTGCGGTCTCGGCGCTCGGGACACCTTAAGGCTTGAAGCCTCGATGCCCCTGTACGGACACGAACTTGATCGTTCAGTGAACCCCTTTGAGGCTGGTCTAGACCGCGTCATCCGGTTCGAGAAGGGTCCTTTCGTAGGCGCAGAGGCGTTGAAGGCGGTTCAATCGTCAGGGAGAACCAGGGCCCTGATCGGCCTTGAAGTCACGGTGCCCGGCATCGCGAGGATGGGTCATCCAATCCTCCTGCCTTCCGGCGAGGTGATTGGCGCAGTGACGAGCGGCGGGCCTTCGCCAACGCTTCGAAAGTCGATAGCGATGGGATTTGTGCCCGCCGGTCAAGCCGTAGAAGGCGCTGACCTTCTTGTTGAAGTACGTGGACGTCGTCTGGAAGCTCGCATTGTGCCGCTACCGTTTTACAAGCGCGCACCGGCGAAGCCTCGCACCAAGTCACCGATGGCTTGATCGGGGGGTCTCGGGAAACTTGCTCCGGCTGTCCCTGGCCGGTGCGGTACGAGTTTTGAAATGGCCGGGGACTGCCGGTGAAGGCGTTCGTGGTCCCACAATGATGCAGGCAGGTGCTTAATGTCGAACCCTACGGATTGCAGGTACACACGTGAACACGAATGGGTCCGCAAGGACGGTGACACCTATGTGGTCGGGATCACCCACTACGCGCAGGACTCGCTCGGAGACGTCGTATTCGTCGAATTGCCAGAGGTTGGTGCTGCGATTTCTCGAGGCGCGTCTTTTGGGGTTGTTGAGTCGGTGAAGGCCGCGTCTGACCTCTATGCGCCAGTCAGCGGGGAAATCGTCGAGGTGAATGAGCGCCTTCGTGATGAACCAGACCTAGTGAACCATCATCCGTACGAGGCGGGGTGGATGCTTAGGGTGAAGGTTTCAGCCGATTCATCCCTTGATGACCTGATGGATGCTGATGCATACGCGGCATTTCTCGAAACGGTTCATTGAGCACTGAGTGCTTTGGGTCGGCGTCTCGCTAGCATTGCCAGGATCGTGGTGAGAGCGGGGCGGAATGTGAAAGGAGCAGGAGTGCCGTGAGCGGATTCATTTCCACCACACCGGCGGAACGCGATGCGATGCTCAGTCGCATCGGCGTGTCGACGATTGATCAACTGTTCGAGGATCTCCCAGCGGAACACTACCGTCCTGACCTTGATCTCCCGCCCGGATTGAGCGAACTGGAGACGTGGCAGTTGCTCAGAAAACTCTCGGAGACCAACCTCGACCTGGAAAGGCACCCAAGTTTTCTCGGGGCAGGCGCATACCGGCACTTTGTCCCCGCGGCAATTGGGCACCTGATATCCCGCGGTGAGTTCTTGACGTCCTATACGCCATATCAACCTGAGGTCTCACAGGGGACCCTGCAGGCGGTGTACGAATGGCAAAGCATTGTGTGTGCCTTGACGGGCATGGACATTTCCAATGCTTCGGTCTATGACGCAGGGACTGGGACGGGCGAAGCCGCTCGGATGGCATGCGCTTTGACGCGCCGAAGGCGTGTACTGGTTCTCGACACGGTCAATCCTCGCTACCGCGAGGTGCTCGCGACATACGCATCTGGGCCAGACATCGACGTGGAGACGGTGGGCGCGTTTACGGCACGTCCTGACGGCACGCTCGGCCGGGTGACCGACTTTTCTTCCAAGATTGACAGCAGCGTTGCGTGCATGATCATCCAGCAGCCGAACTTCCTTGGTTGGATGGAACAGGTTGAGGGCCTTTCGGACGCCTTGTCATCGGTAGGCGCAATTCTGGTCGTCATTGCTGACCCGGTCTCCCTTGGGGTGATTCGCCCACCCGGTTCGTATGGTGCCGGCATCGTTGTTGGTGAGGGAAAATGGACGGGGGGCCCGGTTGACTTTGGCGGACCCTTGGTCGGCATGTTCGCTTGCCGGAAGGACTTTGTCCGCCAGATGCCGGGGCGCATCGTCGGTTCCACCATTGACGGAGATGGGCGCAAGGGGTACGTACTCACCCTTGCGACCCGTGAACAGCACATCAGGCGTGAGAAGGCCACGTCGAACATCTGCACCGCAGAGGCATTGATCGCCCTCGCCACAACGATCTACTTTTGCCATCTGGGACCGGTGGGGCTGCGAGAAGTTGCCGAGCAATCGATCCAGAAGGCGCATTACCTGGCGTCACGAATTTCCCAAGTGCCGGGATACACGGTTCAGTCGACGGCACCCTGGCTGTACGAGTTCCCAATTCACTGTCCGAAGCCGGCGGCGCAAGTCAATGAAGCCCTACTGGCCGCCGGAATAATCGGCGGGTATGACCTTGGACTTGAAGACCCGGCGCTTGCACACTCGCTGCTTCTCTGCTGCACCGAGGTGACCCCCCGGTCCGACATCGACCGCTTGGTTGATGTGCTGGGGTCCCTGTGACGGTAAAAGTGTCGGAAGGATAGGACGATGACGACGACCGAACACACGGACGCCCCGGTGCATGACGGCGCTTCCCTTCGCCCAAGCTCGGGCCACAGCATCTTTGCGGGCCGTCAGGAAGGCATACCAGTTGTCTTCGACAAGAGCGTCAAGGGGCGCCGTGCCGGCAAGTTGCCGGCGCTTGATGTGCCCGAGATAGACCTTGACGAAATCATTCCGCAGGGAGAGCGACGCCATGCGTTGCCCTTGCCGGAATTAAGCGAACTTGACGTTGTTCGGCACTTCACACGCTTGTCCAAGCGGAATTACTCTATTGAGAGTGAATTTTATCCACTTGGTTCGTGCACGATGAAGTACAACCCCAAGATTGATGAGAATGTTGCTGCCCTTCCAGGGTTCCGTAACCTGCATCCCCTTCAGCCGGTTGCAACCGTGCAAGGTGCGCTCCACGTTCTCCATGGCATCCAAAGCCAGCTTGCCGAAATCACGGGCCTCCCGGGTGTTTCAACGCAACCTGTCGCTGGCGCCCATGGTGAATTGACCGGAATCCTGATGGTCCGGGCGGCGCATCTCAAGCAGGGCAGGATGCGCCGCAAGGTTCTCATTCCTGATTCCGCGCATGGAACCAACCCAGCTACGGCAGCTATGGCGGGCTACGAGAGCATCACGATAGGTCACGACCGTGTGACCGGTGAGCTTGACTTCGAGGACTTCAAGTCGAAACTTGATGACGACTGTGCGGCAGTCATGATCACCTTGCCGAACACCCTTGGGTTGTTCGAACGGAGGATTGAGGAGATCTGCCGTCTGGCCCACGAAGTAGGATGTTTCGTGTACTGCGACGGCGCGAATCTCAACGCGCTTGTAGGGCAGATCAGGCCGGGAGACCTTGGGGTAGATCTGCTGCACGTCAACCTGCACAAGACGTTTGCTGTCCCCCACGGGGGT
>BJHB01000281.1:0-4576 GCA_014191415.1 Chloroflexota bacterium | reverse complement strand
GGCTCATCGAGAGCCGCCTTGGTAACACCTTGCTGCTGATGGGACTATCTGCGGTCTTCTCGCTGGCCATTGCGCTGCCCATCGGCATAATCTCTGCGGTGCGGCCCTACTCCATCTGGGATTACCTCATCACCGCTTTCAGTTTCTTCGGGCTCTCCATGCCGACATTCTGGTTCGGGGTGATGATGCTCATCATCTTCTCGGTGGTTCTCGGATGGCTTCCCGCCGGCGGCGCAATCACGCCCGGCAAAGCGAACGACATCGTCGACCGGATCCGGCATCTCATCATGCCGGTGGTGGTACTCAGCCTCGTGCAGGTGGCCGGACAGAGCCGCTTCATCCGGTCGAGCATGCTCGAGGTGCTCAAGCAGGACTACATCCGCACCGCCCGCGCCAAGGGTGTCCCGTGGGCGCGCGTCGTGCTGACGCATGGCCTTCGCAACGCCATCCTGCCGGTTATCACCCTGCTTGGCTTGGAGATCCCGCAACTGTTTGGTGGCGCGATCATCACCGAGACGATCTTCACATGGCCCGGGATGGGACGCCTCTTCTTCGAGGGTATCTCCAAGAACGATTGGCCCCTCGTGCAGGCAATCACGATGCTTTCGGCATTCCTTGTGGTCGGCGGGAATCTCCTGGCTGATCTCGCCTACGCCGTTGTCGATCCGCGGATCCGGTACGAATGATCGCCGGAAGATCCTGCCTGACGAAACCGGGTCTGGACCGATGAGTGCGTCGGCCATTACCGTCCCGATGCCGCCCGCCTTTGACGACGACGTCCTGGCGACCGAGGAGGTCTCTCAGGCGCGTCTGGTTTGGCGACGTTTCCGGCGTCACCGCCTGGGTCTTCTCGGCATCACGGTCATAGGCCTGATCGCCCTCGCCTGCATCCTCGCACCGTGGATTGCGCCATATACCTTCGACAAGCCGGACACCTCGAACATCATGGGGACGCCGAGTGCAAGTCATTGGCTTGGCACCGATGAACTTGGGCGTGATGTCCTGAGCCGGCTCCTCTATGCCGGGCGCATCTCGCTGCTTGTCTCCCTGGTAGCCACCTTGCTTTCGATCGTGATCGGCGTCCTGGTCGGCAGCATCGCGGCGTACTTCGGTGGCGCTCTGGATACCTTGCTGATGCGCTTCACCGACATCATGCTGTCGCTGCCAAGCCTTCCGCTGCTGCTGATCTTCAGCAAGACGTTGCGCGATTTCGGCCCCTTGCGACGCGCCCTCGGTGACAACACCAGTGTGGTGATCATCATCACCGTGCTGACGATCTTCGGATGGATGAACGTCGCGCGCCTCGTCTACGGAAGTGTCCTGTCACTCAAGGCACGCGAGTTCACCGAGGCATCACGCGCGCTTGGGGCATCGAGTTTCCGGATCATCTTCACGCACCTCGTACCGAACTCGGCGGCGCCGATCATCGTTGCGATGACCCTCGGCATCGGGTCGCGGATCATTGCCGAGGCAAGCCTGAGCTTCCTTGGTCTCGGCATTGTCCCGCCCAATCCCAGTTGGGGAAGCATGCTGTCGGGCGTGCAGGCATACATGTTCCGCAATCCGTGGCTGGCCTTCTACCCTGGCCTGACCATCCTGATCGTCGTCCTGGCGATCAACTTTGCCGGCGACGCACTGCGCGATGCCCTCGACCCTCGCCTGAAGAACTGATGCAGACGCCAATGAGCGAACGATCCCTCACGCCCCACCCATACCCGCCAGATTCAGATGCCCCTGCGACCCCGGCAGCCTTGCAGGCGCCCCCCCTGCTTGAGGTCCGTGGCCTCCAGACGCACTTCGCCACCACCGACGGTCTGGTCAAGGCGGTGGATGGGGTTGACTTCGCCATCCGTCCGGGCCAGACGCTCGGGCTCGTTGGCGAATCTGGATGCGGCAAGAGCGTGACCGCGCTGTCGATCATGCGGCTGATCGCTGCGCCGGCGGGCCGGATTGCGGGTGGATCGATCATGTTCGAGGGGCGTGATCTTGTCGGGATCAGCGATGCCGAGATGAATACCGTCAGGGGTGCCCGCATCTCGATGGTGTTTCAGGAACCGATGACATCCCTGAACCCGTTGCAACGCGTTGGCGATCAGGTGGCCGAGGCGGTCCGGCTCCACGAGAAGGTTTCGGCCCGGGCCGCCCGCGACCGCGCAATCGAGATGTTCAAGGCAGTTGGCATCCCTTCGCCGGAACAGCGCCACGATGCCTACGCGCACGAGCTTTCGGGTGGGATGCGCCAGCGGGTGATGATCGCGATTGCCTTGGCATGCCGTCCAGCCCTGCTGATTGCCGACGAACCGACGACCGCCCTTGACGTCACGATCCAGGCACAGATCCTCGACCTCCTGCGCGACCTTCAGGCGGAGTTCGGCATGGCCGTATTGCTGATCACGCACGACCTCGGGGTGATCGCCGAGATGGCGACTGACGTGGCGGTGATGTATGCCGGACGGGTGGTTGAACAGGCGCCGGTGGCCCAGTTGTTCAATGCCCCGGAACATCCCTATACCAAGGGCCTTCTGGCAAGCATCCCCACCCTTGAGATGTCGCGCGACGTCCGGTTGTCGGTCATCAGGGGCAATGTGCCGAACTTGTACAACCTGCCGTCGGGGTGCACCTTCGCACCCAGGTGTCCATCGGTGATGGCCCGGTGTCGCCAGGATGCCCCCAACCTGCTGCCGGTCGGTGGACAGGGTGCGGGTGCGCACCTTGCCCGATGCTGGTTGCATGAGTCCTGAGGTGACGGGAATGGATACCGAAGCACGCCCCGAGGTCCAGCCCATCGCCCTTGATTCGAACACGCGGCGCTCGGCCCTGCCCCTGGACATGGGTTCCGGGTCCCCGGCCCTCCTTTCGGTCAGCAATCTCGTGAAGCACTACCCCGTCCGCAAGGGTCTCCTGCGTCGTGAGGTCGCGCGGGTCCGCGCGGTCGACGGGGTGTCATTCGACGTCAGGGCCGGCGAGACATTCGGACTGGTTGGTGAGTCCGGTTGTGGCAAGACCACCGCCGGGAGAACAATTCTGCGGCTGATCGAACCGACTTCCGGCACGGTCTCATTTGCTGGAGAGGATGTGAGCCGCTTGCGTGGCAGTGCCCTCAAGGCGATGCGACGGAACATGCAGATCATCTTCCAGGATCCGTTCGGATCGCTCGATCCGCGCATGCCCGTGGGAAGCATCATTGCCGAGGGACTGGTGGTGCACGGCATTGGAGACCGCGCCGAACGGGATGCCCTCGTCAAGCAGGCGATGCAACAGGTAGGTCTCCGCCCTGAGTACGCGAGACGCTACCCGCACGAGTTCTCTGGTGGTCAGCGTCAGCGGATCGGGATCGCGCGGACGCTCGTCCTGCGTCCGAAACTGATCGTGTGTGACGAACCGGTCTCCGCACTCGACGTCAGCATCCAGAGCCAAGTGCTGAATCTCCTCAAGGACATCCAGAGAGACCTCGGCCTGACCTACATCTTCATCGCGCACAACCTGGCCGTCGTGAAGTACATCGCGTCGCGCGTCGGAGTGATGTACCTGGGCAAACTGGTGGAGACGGCGTCTTCGGACGACCTCTACCGCGAACCACTGCACCCGTACACCCGCGCGTTACTGTCCGCGATTCCACAGGCGAAGCCACCGCTACCCGGCGAGTCCCGCCGTGAAAGGATCGTCTTGGGCGGAGATGTTCCCAGTGCGCTGAACCCCCCGTCCGGGTGCCGGTTCCACACGCGTTGCCCAGTCGCAATGGACCGGTGTCGCACCGAGGAACCGGTGACCCGCGACATGGGTGGCGGGCATACGGTGGCGTGCCACCTGTACTAGGCGGATGCGTCGTCGCTGTCGTCGTCGTTCAGGTCATCCTCGCCAGCGGGCAATACGTGATCATCCGCTTCCAATTGGGGTGAGGGAAGCAGGAAGGTTTCGTCGGGATCCTGTGCCGCAGCGCGGACCAGGTCATCCGGCAGCGACTTCTTCGGGGTCACTCCCATCCGCTTCAGGCGTTCGGCGCGTCCGATCAAGTTGCCGTTCCCGGACACAAGCTTGTTTGTGGCGTCGGCGTGGGCCTTGGATGCCTGGGCGATCCGCGCACCGACCTTTTCCAGGTCATCAACGAAGTCCTTGAACTTGTCATACAGGTTCCCGGCCATTTTCGCGATCTCCATCGCGTTGCGGGTCTGCGATTCCTGGTTCCAGAGGTGCTTGATCGTCCGGAGTGCGAACAGGATTGTCGTTGGTCCGGCAAACAGGATGTTGCGTCCCCACGCATCCTCGTACAGGTTCGGACGCGTCCCCAATGCCAGGGCAAATGCACCCTCGATGGGCACGAACATCACCACGAAGTCGAGGGAGTCGATTCCGTAGAGGCGTTGGTACGCCTTTGGTGACAGTCCCTTCACGTGCTGGTCGATGGAGGCCACCAGGTTCTTCGCCGCGGTCTCACGTTGGGCATCATCGGCTGCCTCGACGTATTGCAACCACGCGTTCAGCGACACCTTCGAGTCGATAACCACCTTGCGTCCGCTTGGGAAGTTGACCACCACGTCGGGCCGGACCAGTGCGCCGTCGTCATCTTTGACCGGGA
>BJHB01000280.1:0-4581 GCA_014191415.1 Chloroflexota bacterium | reverse complement strand
CGCGTAAAAGGATGCATCAGCCTCAACGATCGGAAAATGGTCCGCGTAGAACCGAAGCCTTGCCTCTGCCGTCGACACGCCCGCCGGGTACCAACCCGCCGTCAACAGGGTCGGATCCGTCCATGAAGCGGTGCCGACCCTGACCGTGGAACCGCCGATCACCTGAATCCGGGAAGTGTCCGGCGCTTTGGACGGACTTGCGAACAGGTTCGCTTGGTGATACTCGGGAGAAATATGTCAACTCCCACCTATTCCCGCGCACCTATCGCGCAGTCAAGCCACCGTCTATGACAAGTCCTGTACCCGTCGCGTAGGACGCGTCATCCGAACATAGGTAGAGGGCAGCCTGCGCAATCTCCTCAGGGCGGCCCATTCGTCCCACAGGTTGGCGGGCTTCCATTCGCGCCCGCTCTCCAACTGGATCCGTCTGCTGCGCAAGGACCTTGCCAATCCACGGAGAATCGACGGTACCCGGAAGCAATGCATTGCAGCGGATGTTGTGCGACGCGTAATCGATGGCAATTGACTTCGTCAATCCGAGCACGCCGGCCTTTGCCGAGCAGTACGCCGCGCGGTTCAGGACGCCAACCTGACCTGCAACCGACGACGTATTGCAGATGACCCCTCCACCCTGTCTAAGCATGTGCGGTATCGCGTACTTGCATCCCAGAAACACGCCCTTGAGATCGATTGCCATCGTCAAATCCCAATCGGATTCCGACGTTTCATGGCATACCGCAGCGATGCCGATGCCAGCGTTGTTGCAGAGGACGTCAAGACGGCCCCAGCGTGCGACGGCACCATCAATCACCCGCTGCATATCCGATGCTAGGGCAACGTCGGCAGTCTCGGCCACCGCCACCCCACCTAACGCGACAATCGAAGAAGCAACGCGCGACGCACCACCGGCGTCACGGTCGACCACGACAACGCGTCCACCTTCGTGGGCAAACGCCAGAGCCATCGCTTCGCCAATCCCGGATCCGCCTCCAGTGATCAGCACGACCCTATCCACAAACCGACGATTGACGGTCACAGCACTCATGGTTCCAATTCCTCATCGCGCCTGTGATCAAACCCGTGGCGCCAAACGCACGGAAGTGTACGCACGGACATCATTTGGCGTCGGGCGCAGGCGTGAAGTGTCTAAGGGCTCGTTGCCACGACTGGTTTTGCAGGTGAGAGGCGCCCGAGCAACCGTGCGAATTCGCCGTTCTCCCAGACTACAAGCAAGCAACTCGCATTAAAGATCGAGGAATACGTCCCTGACACGATGCCAACCAGAAGGACCAGAACAAACCCACGGATCGTCGCCCCGCCAAGCAGGAGAAGCGCGGCGAGGGTGAGAATAACCGTCAGCGATGTGTTGATTGACCGGTCTAGCGTCTGGTTCACGCTGAAGTTCACGACCCGTTCGAATACCTCGCCTGGAAACCTCGAGACGTTTTCTCGGACACGGTCAAACACGACGATGGTGTCGTGCACCGAGAACCCGACAACGGTCAGGATCGCGGTGACAAAGAGCGCATCCACTTCCAGACCAAACAGTTTTCCGAGGATCGACCAGAGACCAACCACAAGGACGACATCGTGCAACAACGCAAAGACCGCGCAAGCTCCATACCGCCAAGGATTTGGAACCTGCCGAAACGCATAAGACAGGTAAAAAAGGATAAGTACCGAGGCACCTAATACGGCGAGGAACGCATTGGTGGCAGTTTCGCGCCCGATCACAGGCCCGACGGACTCGAAGCGATCCTCGGTCAGCGGGCCGTAGGCAGACCCAAGCTTCGCCAGCAGGTCTGACTTCGCTACTGCATCAATGGTCTTGGTTCTGATGAGATAGGTCTTCCCCAGCGCATCCGTGGTCGACCCTGTAATGACTGACACGTCCGTGAGGCCCGCATCGACGAAGACTGAGCGGACCTGCGCGGCAGCCGGGTTCGCGCCCAGGCGCACCTCGACGAGGCTCCCGCCGGTGAAGTCGATGCCGAGGTTCAGACCCCAGATTGCGAGACCAATCAGACCGGGTAGGATCATCAGGCCTGAAATGAGGAAGTAGATATTTCGCCGTCCGATGATGTCGAACACGGTATTTTCGTCTCCAGTGCAGTTCGGCAGAGCGAAGCATGAACCTAGTTGGCGGCTGGGAGGAATCCGTTCGGATCCGGTCGGGAAGGTGCGCGCTTTGCCGGCTCAACCGGTACAGCCACTCCTCCAACCCCAAAGAGTGCTGGCATGCGTGCGACGCCAGTACTCAGCAACAGGCGTAGGAACGTGCGTGTCACGACGATCGCCGTGAACATACTGACAACGACACCAAGCGCCAGGGTGAGTGCGAAACCGCGGATCAGGCCGCTCCCGAAGTAGTAAAGAATCGCGCAAGTGATCAAGGTTGAGAAGTTCGAGTCCCTGATGCTGTCCCAAGCTCGGTTGAACCCGGCCTCAATGGCCGCGCCGAGCGTTCGACCGAGCCGAAGTTCTTCCTTCATGCGCTCGAAAATCAGGATGTTCGCGTCCACTGCCATACCAATGGAGAGAATGAACCCTGCAATCCCCGCTAGCGTCAGGGTGACGGGTGCCCACGGGTTCTTGAACGCAGCAAACGAAAGCAATGAATAGATCACCAAAGCCAGCCCAGCAATGAAACCAGGCAGCCGATAGTAGATAAGCATGTACGCCAAGACGACGCCTAGTCCAACCGCACCAGCCATGATGCTCCGGTCAACCGAGTCTTGTCCTAACGTTGCACCAATCTCACGCTGCTGCACTACCTTGACCGGAACGGGTAACGCTCCGTATTTGAGTTTCGTGACGATGTCCTTGGCTTCTGCAAGGCTGAACCTGCCGGTGATCACACCCCGGTCTTCAATCCGGCTATTGATCCGCGGGGCAGAGAGCACCACACCATCCAAGACAATCGTCAGGTACTTGCCAACGTTCTTCTCGGTGTAATCGCCAAACGTTCTCGCACCTTCGGCATCCCAGCCAAAAGCAACCTGCGGAGTGTTGCGCTGGTCAAAAGTGACTGAAACCGCACTGGCATCCACGTTCTTGCCCGTGAGCACCGTCGGGTACTTGCCAGGTTCGAGTGGGCGTCCGGGCGTTGGGCTTGTGGAACCGGTATCCACGAACTCTAGGAGGCCGGTTTCGCCGAACAGCTTGACCGCGCGTTCACGTTCCCCAGGCGTTTTCACACCCGGCATCTCAACGACGATTCTTCGCTGGCCCTGCAACTGAATGACCGGTTCGGTGGTTCCGAAAGCGTTGATGCGCTGCTCAATTACTGAGCGTGCAGCATTCATGGTCTCTGGCGTCAGTTCCTGACCAGGCGCGGGATCCGCCTCAAGCAGGACCTGCAGGCCACCCTGCAAATCAAGGCCCTCGACCACCCTGAAGTCGATGTCAATATCTCGATCGAATACGGTGGCGTGAATGCCTGGGTTGTCCGGCCAGACGATCCATCCCGCAACCGAGGCGATCAGGATGATGACCGCAAGGGTGATACTCTCTCGGCGACGCATCGTCACTCCCACCGCCAGATTACTCGTAGACCGCAACGGTGCCGATGAAAATCAAAGCACCGTCAACGTCCGTCACGCGTCTTCTTCAACGGCCAGTATAAGGGAGTCGTTTCCCGCTAACCGGATAGCTCCCCCGGTTCAGTCTCAATCTGGATGTCTCGCGAGCGAATACTCAAGCGAGCCGTCGTCGCGCACCCACCCATCAAGCTCAAGCATCATGAGTAGTCCGGCAATTTCGGATGACGAAATCTGGGCGGCACGGGCAATTTCGTCAACATGCATCGGCCGTGATGCATCACGAAGGACCTGGATCACTGCCGAACCGACACCACCGGAAACGTTAGCGTCGCCCTGATCACGTTCCTCGAAGGTGATAGCAAGTTGTGGCCGTTGACGGTCGACAGTCCGCCCAGTGGGGGAAAGCGGACCTTGCCGAGATGGGATTGGTCGACCCATCATCGCCAATGACGGAAGCAGGTCAATAACGATGTCCTCCGCAGACGTGACCAGGCGCGCTCCTTGCTTGATCAACCGATGACACCCCTCACTCGCGGGAGATGACACGGGTCCAGGGAGCGCATAAACCTGTCGACCTTGGTCATTGGCGTAAGTGGTGGTGATCAGCGCGCCGGACCCGGGTGGAGCCTCGATCACAAGTGTCCCGAGGCTCAATCCGGAAATGATCCGGTTGCGTGCCGGGAAATGGTCCGCAGCCGGCCCCACGCCGAGCGGATAGTCCGAAACAAGCGCACCACACTCGATGATCTGGGCGGCGAGCCGTGCATTCTCCGGCGGGTAGACTGTGTCTATCCCATGCCCCATGACCGCCACCGTGCCGGGCCGGTCCGCTCCTGATGCTGATAGCGCAGCAACCGCGCCGCGGTGCGCGTACGTATCCACACCGCGAGCAAGCCCGCTAGCGACAACCCAGCCGGCCCGGACGAGATCGGTCGCGAACCGTTCCGATTGTTCGCGCCCATAGCCAGTGGCACGGCGAGTGCCCACGATCGCCACAGAAGGGGCGAGCAAGGCATCCAGGCGCCCGCGAACAAACAGC
>BJHB01000279.1:0-4602 GCA_014191415.1 Chloroflexota bacterium | reverse complement strand
AGGAACTGGCCCTTTGCGTTTACGTAACGTGTCTGACGAGTGGGGCGTCTCGAGCTGACTCGTTCACGAGCTAAAACCTGCCGGATAAGCGTTAGATGACATCCAGTAAATGAATGTATAACAATTCAGCTCGTACATTAGTGATCAATAGTAAAAACGGCGACACCTTTTAATCCGTTGGTTCTGGGTTCGAGCCCCAGCCGACCCACCAGTGCCCTTATCTGTTGGCGCCCTCAATCCAGTGACATTGAAGATGAGGTTGGTCACCGACGTGTGACCATCCTGGGCGGGGTGACGTGACGCCTGACGTGAATGGACTTCGTCAAACGTCACCTTCTCCCGAAGTCCGAACGCCCCGGCAAGGGTCGCGACGGCGGCACTGTCTCCCTTGGCGAGGGCATGGGCGTAGATCCGGGCGGTGATTGCGGCATTGGCATGACCCAGGATCTTGGAAACGGTCGTCAGGGGAGACTTTCACCCTCGGCCCGGATCCATAGCACTACGGCCCTTGTCCCAAGAGGTCTTCGAGGATTGCCAAGGCTTGAGGTTCCAGTGATGCGAGGACAGGGTTCGTGGTCGAGTCGAGCTTCCCCAGATGATCAGACGCCGACTGTGCATGCCATGTGGCGAACATTGATTTCGGGAAAACCATCACGCCGAGTACCCGGACGATCAACGACGTCATCGCCGTAAACGGTCCGAATTCGTACGCGCAGACAACGGGCCAAATGAGGAACGTGACAAATGTGAGCGCCCAGACGGTACGGACAGGTCGGGAGATCAGGAGGGCCTGAACTTCTCGAATGCTCGGCGGCATCGCCCCACGATCCATAGGCGAGACATGCCTCCCGTCCTTGATGTGGCGCAGGAACGTCTCCGCAATTGCTTTGGAATAACCGAAAAACGTATGGACGTACGCTGCCACGATGAAGTCGATGGCGTAGAGCACCCCAATCAGTGTCGATTCGTCCAAAATAGTTTCCGCGTCCCACCACATCTACAAGAACTGCTCGGCGTCAAGGCCGAAGGCACATCCCATGACCTGACCAGTCTGGCCCGTTCCGTTCAAGGTAATGCGCGGACCCGGTCTCGCGTCCCAATCGTGCCATCATGCCACGTTCATTTGCACACGGCCCGCAAGTGCATGCCGATCGCGCTCTATCTTCCTGAGGCAATGGATCATTTAGTTCGGTCCGTCTCTGACAATCGGCTACCCTCCTGCGACGGAAGGTGCCGATAATGCCCCGTGCGAACGATGCGACCACCGCAACACTTCTCTCCGAAGTAGACAACCGACGCGATGAGCTCGCCGGCCTGCTATCCAGTCTGGTCCAATTTCCTACGGTCAACTACGGCGACGCTCATGGCGGATCTGATGGCATCTCAAACGGCAACGAATTGCCTTGTGCCATCTGGCTGCGGGACTGGCTCCGTAACGCGCGAATCTCCAGTGATGTTTTTGAAGCGGCTCCGACACGTGGAAGTCTGATCGCGAGACTTCCCGGAGACGGTCGGCATCCTGATTGGAGGCTTACTACCCCCAGTCTGATGCTCATGTCACATCTCGACGTCGTCCCCGTGGAAGATGCCCATCGATGGCCCTACCCACCGTTCTCCGGCGTGATCGCTAATGGGATGGTGTTCGGTCGCGGTAGCCGTGATGCCAAGGGCATAGCGGCTGCAAGCGCAATGGCCATGGCCGTCCTTCGAGGCGCAAATGTCCGGCTCGCCGGCGACCTCGTCATGCTGGCAGCCGCTGACGAGGAGTCGGGAGGACGATTTGGCGCCGGATGGGTGACCACTCACCCTGATCTGGGGGCACGGGTACGAACGACCGCCGCCCTGAATGAAGGTGGTGGAAGCGTCCTGACACTACCGGAAAACGGTTTGGGGTACACCTGGGCAACTGGGGAAAAGGGACGTCTAGAGGTCACGTTGGTAGTTTCGGGAGCGTCTGGACACGCCTCGGCGCCGTGGCGCGCCCAGAACTCGCTTGAACGTGCCGCGACCGTTCTTGGTCGATTGCAGGCCTATTCGCCAGACATCCACACCAACCACCCTATTTTCGAAGCCCTTAGAAAGGCGTTCGGGTTTCAAGGCGAGGTGGATCCGGCAACGCTTGATCGCTTCATTTCCACGATCGGAGAGGTCGGACGAGGTGCGGTCGGACTGATGCTTGGAGCATCACGGATCACAATCGTTCCCACAATGATTCAGGCGGGCGTCAAGTCGAACTCAATCCCGGGAACCTGCACGATTACGTGCGATGTGCGTGCGCTTCCCGGCCAGGATCTCGCTTTCGTGCAAGGCGTACTGACGGCAATTATGGATGGGTTGCCCTGGGTCACCATTTCAATTGCTGAAACTGCGATCAGCAACGATTCGCCATGGGACCATCCGCTGCGCGACGCGGCTACCTCGGGAATCCGCTCGGCAACCGGGCGTTCGGATGCGGTGTTGTTGCCAGCACTATGCGCCGGGTTCACGGACTCCCGGTTCGCGAGGGCCAACGGCACGCACGTGTTCGATTGCGCCCCCGGCGACTGGCGTGACACATCCACAGACACTGGTGTGCATGGCACAAATGAGCGCATTCCCATCGACAGTCTGGTAACGATGACACGCTTCTTCGTTGCCACCGCATGCAACTACCTTGGTTTTGCGGACTGACCTGTCCAGTTTCACGGTATGGACAGGAATGGCGGGAGCTGGTCCGAAGCGGGCGGTGGCGTCGCCGGTCGAGGTACCCGAAATACCAGGATGGCGATGACGCCAGTAACGATGATCATCACAATTCCCTCTGGCCTCGGGGAAAACCAGAGGGAGTCAATTCGCGCGAAAACGCCTTCTCCGAGCAACGTGTAACAGAGCGCACTTCCAACGGCGTGGGCGTAAACTGCCGGCCAAACACTTCTGGTTCGGAGACGGGTCTCACCCAAAATGAAGGCCATCGCCATCACCCCCAACGTGAAGAGTGGCGCAAATACCCATAAAGGTTGGTTGGTGAATGTAGGGCTCGCCAAAATGAACGGTACGTGCCAAATCGTGCATGTGAGTCCAACAATCACGTGGTTTGCCAGTGGGGGCACTCGGTTCGCGTGCAGAAGGGGCGTCAAGTAGCCTCGCCAACCGAACTCTTCGCCGACTGCAAGCACGATTCGCGGAACGAGCGCCGCCAACGTGGCAGTTCCGACCGAAGCAAACGAAACGTCTTTTCCAAGTTCCACGGCATCGACGAGCAATCCAAGTCCAACCGTAACGGACATCGCAGCTGGAAAGATCACAATCGCAAGCCAGTACCACCCCAGTCTTCCGGTCCAATTCAAGCCAACGCCCCTCAGGCCGTCACCACCGACTACCCGCACGATGATGGCAGCAATCAGGGGGGACATGGCAAAGACGAGTCCGCCAACCTCTATTCCTGCCATGAGGGCGCCACCGCCGATGAGCGATATTCCAATGACCGCTCCGATGAACCGCACGACATTCGGGACCATCACCAGAGCCCCTGGCCCCTCGTCGCTCCCGGCAAGTTGGGCGACTGAAACAGATAGCGCGTCTTCACGCCGAGATTCCTGGAAACTCCGAGTCATCGTCGTCGTCCCCGCCCCACGGTCCGGGCACAAGTTTGCCGACCGAAGTCGACGCTGGCACTCTCGTCACGAACCAGGCGGTCAAGGCCAGGATCATGGCCATTACAAGCCCATCAGGCCTCGGTGCGAACCAAATCGTGTCTGGCCGCAGGAAGAAACTCCGGTCCAGGACCACATAGGTCAACGCGATTCCGATGCCACGCGAAAGGATGACCGGCCAGATGGTTCCAGCCCGCAACCGCATCTCACCGAGAATGATGGCAAGCGCCAGATTGCCGAGAAGAAAGAGGGGGGTAAAACCGAGGGTCGTGTCGCCATTCGCGCCTAGCAGGAGCGGTACACGCCAGACTGTCCATACCAGTCCGACGGTGAGATGGTTTGCCATCCGGGACATGCCCCGGACAGAAAGTGCAGGGGTCATGTAACCGCGCCAACCGATCTCCTCGCAGGCGGCGAGAACCAGACCAGGCACCAACCTCGTTACGAGGGTCACGAGTATGAAGCCCGAAGTCGCCGACTGTCCGAGTTCAATTGTGCCGACGAGAACCCCGCCGGATACAACCAAACACGTCGCAATTGGGTAGAGGCCAAGGGCTAACCCATACCAGCCCGGTTGCCACTTGAAGCGCAGATCAAGGCTGCCGGAATCGAGTCGCCCAAGGGCGCGCACAGTCAACGCTGCAGCAAGGGGCGACACCGCAAAAAGCAGTCCACCAATATCGAAACCGGAAATAAGCGCGCCACCGGCAGTAATCGCGAGGCCAAACACGATCCCGACGAAGCGCCATTCATTGCCGAAACGCATCGTCCGCCTCCGGAATCACAACGTTAAGGGACGACAACCGTCCATGCAACGAAATGGTCTCCGTTGGACCGCGCGCACCGCCACTTACGGGGCGCGCCAACAATTGATCGGGCATGCCCCGGTCGGAGGAGACGATCCCCGACCGAGGCGTTCGGGGATCGTTTAGGAACGGGCTAGTCCGCTGCCTTCCGGGCGCGAGGCGCA
>BJHB01000278.1:0-4636 GCA_014191415.1 Chloroflexota bacterium | reverse complement strand
TCCTTCGGACGACTGGCTACGGTGAGTTCGCCGCGGCGGGAATCTTTCTCGGAAGCATCCCTGCGGTGTACCGTGCCGGGAAACTCTTGCAGGCCGGTGAGCAAACCGGCATGGAAGCGGCCATGGCGCTTGCGTTTGCCGGAATTGGCACCAGCGTCATTCTTGGCTTTGTCGCGTGGGAATGGCCCGAGTTGTCCGGTCATGCCGCCCTGATTGCGTTGGTTGCAGGAAGTGCGTACGCGGCCATCCAGGCCCTCGGGGCACCGGTGACCTATGCGGAAATGCTCGACCCATTGACGGGCGTTCCACAGGGCGCTGCATTGCCGCCCGAAGTGCGGATGCTCACTCCGATGCTCAATATTGGTGGCGCATTGATGCTGTTCTTTGGTGCATTCCATTCCGGGTGGGCGTATTGGCGTGACGGACGTAACGCCGAACGCGCCGTTTCAAACCTGTTCATCGCGCTGGGTGCGCTGACCCCGAGTATCACCGGAACGCTGAACCGGTGGGGATTGACCACTTCCTTCTACCTTGGGGAGTTCCTTGGCGTGCTTTTCATCTTCGCCGGGTTCCTCGCAAGTCGAGAGGTCATCACGCGCCGAGGCAGGTCGCTGATCGCGTCATTCGCTACGGGTAGAAATCCTGGGCACGAAACGAAAATCGCCTCGACGGAAACCCGTTAGAGGCGATGAAAAGCTTGAGCGATTGGTTGCGGGGGAAGGATTCGAACCTTCGACCTTCAGGTTATGAGCCTGACGAGCTGCCACTGCTCCACCCCGCGTCGCAGACTGTGATGATACCGGGTTCTTGCGAACTTGTCGAATCTGCGCGATTTCGGGCCGTTCAAGGCGGTTTGCGGTGCCAGGATGTGGCGATGCTGCCCGAAGTCGGCACGAAACCGGGAAGTCATGCAACCATAATGCCGATGATGCTTCCCTTTTCGTGGCAGGAGTGTCGCCTGTGCGGCGGCGCCTACTTGCTGTGGTCTAACCCATCTGCGCCCCAAGACTCGGACGATACCGGGCTAGGTGAGCGGTGGACCGACTGGATGCACCTGGACGGTCGACCATATGCCGAGGAAGACAGCGCATCCTGCAACACGTGCGGTGGCCTGGATTTCGAGAGCATGACTGCTTCGCAGCGCCGTTGGGGGTTAAGCCTCCCGCACGTAACCCAGGAGGCGCTTCGCCGGCAGGGCCTCGGTGCGCCGCCTCGGTCGGACGGGTTTGTCACTTCGGGCCCGGCGCCTGTGCTTGTTGGTGACGCGACATCTTTACGGCCAATCGACGAGGAACCGTTGCCCACGGTGCCAACCGAGAGCCTCGCACAGTGGCAGCGGTCTGCGGTTTCCAAGGAACCGTGGTCCGTGTCACCTGTGGCGGCCTTTCTGAGCCGTGTTTTTCGCGAATCACCCCGTGCGACGGTTCAGACGTACGCCGATGATGAGGAAATTACGCTGAGGGACCCGGTTATTCTGTCAATCGTCGTGGTTTGCCTATTCGCCTTGGTCTCGGTAATCGTAAGTAACTGGATGAGCCCGGGATCAGTGCCATCCTGACCCGGTGCCCACAGTGGTCGTGGTTGCTGGTCAGGATGGCACGGCGCACGGTTACCTGAGGCCCAGAATTGACGCGATGTTCGCGTGTTCAGGGTCGATCACCGGGTGCAACTTCCCCGTGTTGCAGGTCATGATCGTGGTCAGCCCGGGACCGTGTCCGGCAACCATGCAGTCGCTGTGGGCAATGACCCCGACGACCATCGAACCCTTCCGGTAGCCCCGCCCGAACGAGTGATCCTGGTCTCGAACGGCCACGATGTCTCCGAGTCGGAGATTTGCCAGACCGTTGGCCTCGAGCACTTCCCGATCATGGGTCTGTATGTCGTAGTCCCCGCGTTCCGCATTCGATCCCACGCCCGATCCCATCAGTTCCGGGGGCACGATTCCGGCAACCGGAATGGTCAGTGACCCATCCTCCGCTACTGTTGCCGGCAGACGTTGAAGCAGTTGCACCGACATGTTCATGAGCTTGATTTCGGGTGCGTCAAGCAGGCGTAGCCCGCGGCCGTAGGCGCGGACCTGGATCTTGTCGCCGATCGTGAGCTTGTTGAGAACTTCGGGGCTAAAGTCGATCATCAGGTGTTCCGCGCCCCCGTGCTTGCCGGTTACGGTGCCGACCGACCCTTTCCCTTCTCCCGAAACGACATGTGCCTCATTCCCGATGCAGGAGAGTATCGCCAGCGCGTTGTTCTCATCCGCATCCTTGTTGCGGACGGTGGCGCCCGGTTCGACGTGGTCACACGCCCATCCGGAGGCACGGTCGCCAACTCTCACGTTGTAGGTAATTCCACCGGAGCTCGGGACGGTGACCGGTCGGCCATCGTGGGTGACTACATATGGAGAGAATGGACGGCGTGGGGATCCGATCTCTCCGATGACGGAGAGCATGACAATCTCTTCAAAATTGGCGCGCAGGCTCAATTCGTTTACTCCAGTGCTGACTTTGTGGCAACGGTTGATCTCGGAGGAGTTTCGCCCAACAGCGTATCGTGCCGGATGCAGACACACTCCCCGCCGGGTACCATGAATGTGATCTGCCGAGATGTTTCCGGATTGGTTGACAATTTGGCAGGCTCGTCAGTCGTGAAGCGAGTAGAAGCCTTCGACAAGTGCGGTTTGGTGCCCATCATCCGGCAACGGGGGAGTGGCCAAGTTGAGCGCGAAGCGGGGGAGAAGATAGCTGGAGGGGAACCGAACGCATGGACAACGTTGAGTACGTGCGCCCAGGGTCCGTTAGCGAAGCCGTGGCACTCCTCGCGGAGAAGCCCGGCAAGGCGCGGGCGCTTGCTGGTGGCACCGATCTGTTGGTGCAGTTGAAGTCGGGTCGCCGTCAGATCGACCGGGTGGTGGATGTCAAGGGCATCCCTGATCTGACCGAAATCCGTGTAAACGCCGACGGGAGTGTCTTGATCGGTGCGGCCGTGCCGTGCTTCAAGGTTTATTCCCATCCGGCGATCATTGCCGGGTACCCGGGCGTGATTGACTCGGTCAGCATTGTCGGAGGCATTGCAATTCAGGGACGCGCCTCACTTGGAGGCAATCTGTGCAATGGTGCCCCCTCGGGCGACACCATCCCTTCAATGGCAGCTGCCGGGGCAGTGGCACTTATCGCCGGGCCGAGCGGAAACCGGGAGGTTCCGGTCGCCGAGTTCTGCACGGGGCCGGGTCAGACAGTCCTGCACGCAGATGAGCTTCTTGTCGCGATCCGTTTGCCCGCACCTCGTGCCCATAGTGCAAGTCACTACTTGCGTTTCATTCCACGCAATGAGATGGACATCGCGGTTGCTGGGGCGGGCGCATGGGTTGCGCTAGACAGCCATGGCGTCGTGACTGAGGCGCGAGTCTTCCTGACTTCGGTCGCCCCGACGCCGATTGGCGTCCCCGACGCGGTCAAGGCAGTTGTCGGTACCCGCGGGGAAGAATCCGCCCTCGATGCCGCGGCAGGCGCGGCGCGCGCAGCAGCAAAGCCGATCACCGACATGCGTGGAACGATTGCGCAGCGCGTCCATCTTTCCGGGGTCATGACGAAGCGCGCCCTCGCTGGTGCGATTGCCCGTGCCCGGGGCGAACATGTGCCTGGGGCCCATGAGGCGCATCGTGTCCGTTCGAACGGAGCCGCGCACTGACCTGCTACGACATCAACCATGGGCCGACCGTCCGATTTGCGGACCGGCCCCACAAGAAACCAAGGGAGGGCGTGCCAACATGGTTGCGGTAGATGCCCATTCAACGACGAAAGTCGTCGTCGAGGCGACGATCAACGGCGAACCGGTCCAGTTCCTAGCGGAACCACGCCAGACGCTTCTCGAGTGCCTGCGTGACGTCTTGAGCATGACGGGCACCAAGGAAGGCTGTTCTGACGGAAATTGCGGCGCGTGCAACGTGGTCATGGATGGACGCCTTGTCAACTCATGCCTCGTGCTCGGAGTCGAGGCAAACGGACAGTCCATCACGACCATCGAGGGCATTGCCCCGGTCGGAGGACTCCACCCCCTCCAGACGGCTTTCCTTGAAGAGGCTGCATTGCAGTGTGGCATTTGCACGCCGGGGTTCATCGTGTCAGCGTCGGAATTGCTCAAGCACAATGCGCACCCTTCCGAGGATGAGGTTCGGTTCTGGCTTTCGGGCAATCTGTGCCGATGCACCGGCTACGACAAGATCGTTCGGGCCGTGATGCACGCGTCGGACATCATGAGGGTTGGGCACTAGGCCAGATCGGTTCAAACGTGACCGTTTTCCCCATGCCAGCGCGTCAATGCGCAGGCTTGGGGCAATTGACAGAGGGACAGGGCTATGACGACGACAATCGATCGTCCCACCGGTGAAAATGCAGCGACCCGCGTCATCTCGGCTAATGATGGCGCCAACATCATCATTTCCCATGGCGACTACAACGTAGTCGGTACCCGCCCTGTCCGTCACGACGGTGTGGACAAGGTGACCGGACGTGCGACGTACGGCGGGGACACCCGGCTGAATGGCCTCCTCTTCGGGAAGGTCCTGCGCAGTCCGCACGCCCATGCGCGGATCGTCAGCATCGACACCTCGAAGGCACGTGCCCTCGATGGTGTCCATGCA
>BJHB01000277.1:0-4656 GCA_014191415.1 Chloroflexota bacterium | reverse complement strand
CGTCACGCGGGTTCCGTGCGAACTCTCGCAGGAGCCCCGCCCAATGGCACGCCGCGCGCACTGGGCCCGCACGCTTGCCAGAGTTGCGGAGAAAAGCGAGCGGGGTCTCGACAATGTTCTGGTTCACGTGACTTGGGTAGTATAGATGGAGGGCATTGCCTGCTTGTTAAAGATTTCGGCACCGATCCGGTCGACATAAGCGTTTGATGGGTGCATCCCCCATGAGATCGCTCAGTTACTAACTTCGTCGTCACGTTCTTTGGGGCGCCTGCACACGTCAAGCCCTCGCGCGGAACTGAAACCTGATCCCGGATCTTTCAATACGTGCCATTGACGATGCATTCCACATGGCAGGCGGTCCTCGCCTGGCTGAACGCCCACGAATCGCTTTTCATCTTCCTGGCAATCCTGCTTGAAGAGAGTGGCATTCCAATGCCACTGCCCGCGGACATTGCCATGGCACTGGCGGGCTACCGGGTCGCTCAGGGCCAGATGTCAATCCTTGAGGCCTTCGCAATCGGACAAGTGGCGACCCTTACCGGGTCCTCGCTCCTCTTCTGGGTAGGCCGGCGCGGAGGCAGGCCCCTCCTCGCCCGGTACGGAAAGTACCTATTCCTGAACCCCGAGAGGCTGAACCAGGCGGAACGCCTGATCACCCGCCTCGGTCCACTGGCAGTCATCATCGGGCGCCAGATACCGGGACTGCGCCTTGCATCACCGCTGGCATGCGGCGTATTCAGGGTCCCGTACCGGGTCTTCCTGCCCGCGATGTTCGTGGGGTCGACCGTGTACATCGGTGCATTCATCGCCCTCGGGATCTATGGCGGACCGACCGTCTTCACCTACTTCCAGTCACACGCCTTCCCGGTTCGCTTCATCATTGTCAGCGCGCTCCTCGTAGGAAGCATGGCGATCCTGCGCGTGCTGTCCCGACGCGCAATGGAAGTGCAACGGACACTGGAACTGCTCCCACCAGCGGAAAGTCCCGTGCTACCCGTTTCCGACGGGCACCGGCACTCGAGGCTCGAGCGAGTCGGAGAGGCCATTGTCACAAGGATGCCAGTGACCGCCCGACATACATTCGACGCAACCCTGATTGCCGGGATTGGCGCAAGCGTGGTAACCGGCCTTGCAGTCACCTGGATCCTCGAACTCGCATCGTTTGCAATGCCTGCCTCTCCGGAATACGCACTCCTGCGGTTCCTGGAAGGGCGTCCCGGGCCGGGAGGGTGGCTCGTGTCGCCGGAATCGATCACTTCGATCCTGTCGCAGCAAGTGGCACTGACGGGGCTTCGGTGGACGAGTTTCGGTGGACTGCTCGTGACTGTGCCCCTGCAAGTGATTGGCCTGCTCTTCTGGGCGATGCTCTACGGGTTCGTCCTTGAACGGCGCCTGCGCGGTTCGCCGTTGGTCCGGGGCCTGCAGTTCAGCATGGTGCTCTGGGTGCTCATCGGGATAGTGGTCTACCCCATCCTGGGCGCTGGCCTGTTCGGCGTGCGGCTCAACGCGGGTTGGGCCCCGGCACTTGCCGAACTCGTGCGTCACGCCGTGTTCGGCACCGCCCTCGGAGTCCTCCACGATGCCCTGCGTCTGGTTTCGCAGCCGCGAGGCGGGGCGTCAATTACCGGCACGTTCCCCGTCATCGAACGCACTGAGCCTCCGTCACCGTGACGCTGGGAAACCCTACTGACACACAAAGAAGCCGGCCCGTTTTGGGCCGGCTTTCCATTACAAACCTTGACCGTGACGGTCAATCAACGAGAGGACTAGCGGCGGCGGCGGTGACCACCACCGAACTCTCGACCACTCGGCCGGCTAGCGGCCCGCCACTCCTGAAGGAGTGCCGGGACCGTCTGAGGCAAGTCAAGGTCGTAACGGGTTGCAAGCCGCTCGGTGACATCGGCAATCCACCGGCGATCATCGTTGGTCGGTGAGGGCCCATCCCACATCCGTTGGACCAACTGGTCGGCGGCAAAGGCCTCGCCCATGTCCTTGAGAACTTGTTCCTGATCCTCCGGCAGCGCCGGGAACCCCTGTTTGACAATGGCTACCCAATCAAGGCGGTTTGCCGCCTCGAAGGCGATGTCCTGCAGCAACTCATCGACATCGTCGAGAGCGGTGCGTGGTGCGTTTTCTGAATCGTCTTGCACTGAATTGACCATGGTGCTCCTCGCGGGAACGCTTTCAGAACTATACCCGTGCGGAGGGACCCGGCACCGTAGGAGTGATGCCGGACCAAACCGACAACTTTCCCGGCGAGTTCCACCCCCTCCCGGTTGTTAACTCACGACCATCCGTCACTTGGCCGATAGTTAGTGGGACAGGGAAGCGTGGGGTCTCGGAACTCTCGAGACACTCCGGTTGTAGTGACCGGAACCCGCAGGAACCTCGGGCATGCGTCGGGTCCGGTGGTGATTGGCTGCTACCAATCGTCAGCAACCGTCGGTGCACTTGTCCTCCACCCGGAGTGACGGGAGCCATGTCCAAGGAGCCGCGCGACACTACCAGTTCCGAACTTCGATTGGCATGGATGCCATCTGGGGTTCCGGAGACTGCCCCGAATGGCCTCCATCGCAATGCGGTGGGTCGAAACGATAGGGAGATCGCAACCATGACTGCTACTGCCGTAGCCACCGGGACTGTTGGGGCACCGCCCCGCGCACCCTCCACGTGGCCACGTTGACGAGACATCGGACGGACTGACGGTCCGTAGGTTTGTCCCTCGCATCGGTGCGAGACCCCAATCGGTGTTGCGCACTCCACGACACGTTTCCTGTCACTGGGAATTACATGTCTTGGACGAACACACCTTGGGAGAATGGCGGGAAAGCGCCAGCAACCGATAACGGGCAAGTGATGAGCCAACGCACGCACTGACCGCAATGCCGGTCACGACCCCATGGATGGGGTCTGCCTTCCAGGGAAAGGACTCTATAGCGATGTCACTCCGGATCAACTTCAACCTGTCGTCACTGCAATCCCAGCGCGGACTCGCAGCCAGCCAGTTTGCTAACTCCAAGGCTGCCGAGCAGCTCGCCACGGGGCTTCGCATCAACCGGGCGTCGGACGACCCGGCGGGAATGGCCGTCAGCACCAAGCTGAAGGTCCAGATCCAGGGCCTCAACCAGGCGCAGCGCAACGTCCAGGACGGCATCAACACCATCTCGATCGCCGAGGGTGCGCTGAGCCAGATGCACTCCATCCTTGCCCGGATGCGCGAACTCGCCGTCCAGGCTTCCAATGACACCCTCACCAACTCTGACCGAGCCCAGTCACAGTCGGAGTTCGATGCCCTAAGGACCGAGATCACCCGCATCGGCGATGCGACGCAATATGCATCGGTGCCCCTTTTGAACGGCAATGCGTCCGCGTTCAACCTGCAGGTCGGGGCGAATACTCCAGACTTGCTCGTCGTTTCGTTCCCCAACGCAACGGTCACTGGTATTGAGGGCGACGCCGCCTATACCGCCACAGGTGCAGCAGCACTTAGCGGCACGGACCTCAATTCGCAAGCGACGGCAAACGCTGCCATCTCTCCTCTCGACGCAGCCATCGAGGTGATCAGCGGGTACCGATCGGCCCTGGGCGCAATGACAAACCGTCTCCAGTCAACGTCCGACAGTCTCGGGGTCACCTCGGAGAACGTCGCCGCAGCGAACAGCCGGATCCAGGACACCGACATGGCTGCCGCCATGAGCGAAATGGTGCGGTCACAGATCCTTCAGCAGGCCGGCATTGCCGTCCTGGCCCAAGCCAATCAGGCGCCACAGGCGGTACTCAAGCTCCTCCAGTAGGCAGCGTGGTGATCGGCGGCGCATGCGCCGGCTGATCACCTGCCATGGAGGGCATGACCACGTGGCGGGGGTGGATCACCCCAACACGAACGACAACCAGACACGACCGACCCATCATCCACGGTGCTGCCACACCAGGATCGGGGCAACCGGTCAGCCAGCGGAAGGAGCAGGACAGGCGCACAGGCTCAAGGACACGGACGGTAGCAGAACCGGGCAAATGGCGCCTTGCAAAACCAGGGCACCCGATGAACGCAAGATGCCGACCGGGCCCTTCATCACGGGCTAGTCACCCGGGAGTTCCACGAACAACCCGACGGGGAGGAATACCCCGGAAGGATTGGGAGTGATGCGCGACACGGAACCTGCAGCCGGGATGTTCGCACTGCCAAGCGGACACCAGGGAACGGCGGGGTTTCCAAGGCCTCGGAGCGTCCTCAGGGAGGACAGACGGATGGGGTGGTCAGCCACGGCCCGTCCGATCACGATAGGGAGATCGCACCACAATGGCTCTACGCATCAACTTCAACCAAGCTGCCTCGGCTGCCCAGCGCGGACTCGCCGCCAGCCAGGACTCCTACTCCAAGCAGGCCGAGCACCTTTCGTCCGGCCTCCGCATCAACCGGGCGTCCGATGACGCTGCCGGCCTGGCCGTCTCCGAGAAGCTCAAGAACCAGGTCCGTGGCCTCAACCAGGCCCAGCGCAACGCCCAGGACAGCATCAGCCTCATCCAGACCGCCGAGGGTGCCCTCACCGAGACGCATTCCCTCCTGGCCCGGATGCGCGAACTCGCCGTCCAGTCGTCCAATGACACCCTCACCGCCAGCGACCGCGCCAACCTCAACGCCGAGTTCACCCAGCT
>BJHB01000276.1:0-4681 GCA_014191415.1 Chloroflexota bacterium | reverse complement strand
GAACCTTCCAACCCCAATTCGTGACGGTCTTCACGTCAAGCGGTCTGTCAAGGCGTCTGAGCGCCCTACGCGGCATCATTACCCATCACACGCCAAAGATCGGATCCGTCACCATGGCAAACCGGGACGAGCGTTCACCTGCACCTGCCCCCGGTTCCGGTGGGGTTTCGCCGGTTTCTCTGGACCTCACAACTGCTTTGAGCGCTGACGACGCGAAACGGTTCTCTTCACTCGTTAACAATGTACGCTCAGACGTGCAAACGGTTGTCGTCGGCGCCACCGACACCCTTGACTTGGCGCTTATCGCGCTGTTGGCCGGTGGCCACATGCTTGTCGAGGACGTGCCGGGAACTGGCAAGACGACAATGATGAAGGCCCTTGCCGTCGCCCTTGGATGCTCATTCAACCGCATCCAAGGGACACCTGACCTCTTGCCAACAGATGTTTCCGGAGTGAGCGTCTATAACCCAACCAACGGCAACTTCACTTTCCGCCCCGGACCGATCTTTGGGCAGGTAGTCCTCGTCGATGAGATCAATCGGGCGACCCCACGGACCCAGGCTGCATTTCTAGAGGCGATGGCGGAGGGTCAGGTCAGTGCTGATGGCGAAACACGTCAGCTTCCACAGCCATTCCTTGTCCTGGCAACGCAGAACCCCATTGAGCTCGATGGCACCTTCCCACTGCCTGAGGCGCAACTTGACCGCTTCTTGATCCGGGCGTCGATGGGGTACCCGAACCGTGACGATGAGGTGGAAATCGTCAGGCGGTTTGCAGGGGAAGACCGATCCGGACATCGTGGAACAACAGATCGGTCGGCCCACATGGATAGTGAAACCGTCCTGGAAATGCAGGTCGCAACGCGATTGGTCCATGTCGGTGACGCCGTCGCCATGTACGCCACGGATATCGTCAGGGCTACCCGGCACACTCCGGGCGTGGCCTTCGGAGCGAGTCCGCGAGCGACCGTCGGCCTTGTCAGGGCGGCACGTGCACGGGCCCTCCTCGCGGGAAGGTCTTTTGTCCTGCCTGATGACATCCAGTCTCTGGCGGGCCCAGTCCTCGCGCATCGACTGGTGGTGGATGACGAAAGCCGGCTGAGGCAAGTGTCACCCTCAAGCATCATTCAGAGGGTCATGGCGGGCATTGAAGCGCCAGTTGAGCCAACCGCGCCCGAAAAGAGCGGCGCGAACCGGTGACTAGACAGTCGCGGGGCACGGGAGCCGCTCTATGCGGAGTGGCATTGGTCATTGGGATCATCATCACGGACCCAATCTGGGTTCTCTTCAGCACAATCGCTCTGCTTGTACTCGGCCTAGCCGAAGCATGGTGGCGCTGGGGTGCCACGGGAATCGAGTACCGACGCATTCTGTCAAGTAGGACCGTTTCGTGCGGCGACACACTTGAATGCGTCATTGAGGTAACCAATCGAAAACTCCTGCCGATGCCATGGCTCGATACCTCTGATGATTGGCCGGCGGCACTGATGCCGGCGACGGCACGCCATCAAACCAGCCGGGCCAATTGGTGGCAACGCTCTCGAGATATACCGATGGCTGGTGGTCCAGAGGCTTCCACTGAACTATCGATAGAAGGAACTGTGCGGATACCTCACGTGACCGATCGGGAAATCCTGCAACAGCGTCTGACCCTCGCACCGTTCGAGCGAGTGCGCAGACGCTTCTTGATCGCATGCGGCCGGAGGGGCGCCTACGGGTTCGGTCCTGTCGCTTTCCGGTGGCGAGACGCATTCGGACTGTCAGCGCGCGACGCCGATCTCGACGTACGTGACGACCTCGTGGTGTACCCGCGCGTGGTGCCCGTGATTGCTCCCGCGCCTCTCACACGGCAAGTGCTGGGGGACCGAGTGAGGCGCCAGTCGCTATTCGCCGATCCATCCCGCCTGGCTGGTGTTCGGGAGTACATTCCCGGAGACAGTCTGCGCCGGGTGCATTGGGGTGCCTCGGCGCGCTCGGGCACACTTCAAGTCCGACGCGACGAACCCACGGGTGGTCGCCGCCTCTGGGTGATCGTCGACGTAGAGACCGCGCCCGAGGATCGATGGTGGGCAGCCGGCGACACTGACGCGCAAGAAACCGTCGTGATGGTCGCCGCCTCCCTGGCAACATGGGCCATGAATGCCGGGGTTGCGGTCGGGATAAGTGCGAACGGGAGGTCCGCCGGAAGTTCCGGGGACATGTTGATCCCGTGTGGAACACATCCTCGGCACCAGACCCGGATCCTCGATGGTCTTGCCCGACTGCGCCCGTGGCCAAGCCGACTTCTACGAGAGGCCATGGTCCTCGCATCACCGCTGTGGCCAACTGATGCCGCAGTTATACTCGTGACGTGCGTGCCGTCAGAAGCCAAGCGAGAGGCCCTCGCACGAGCATGCCGCCGAGGGCAGTCCGCATTTATCGTCAACTGCGCCGTTGGGGTCCCCAAACCAAGTTCCCGTCGGGAAATGCTAGAAAGTGAGCCCGAGCAGGGCCCATTCACCCCTTCAGCAGCGCAATTCTCGTCAATCCGCTCAGTGCGCGCATGGAACCTCGACCAGCCGGAGGTGTCATGGGACGTCCGCGATTGCGTTCGGATCGCCTGACCCCGACGGCATCCCGCTCTACGATCCACACGGTCTCGCTTCCCATGTCAAAACCAAGTCCGGCTAATGAGTCAAGCCGGGCCACCGTTGACACACTCACTCCCACGGACGGTGACACGTTGACCTCTGCGGTCTCTAGATGTTTGGCCCGGGCCAGACAGTCATTCCAGTTCCGGACCCTTTGACCAATCAATCGCTGTCGTCGCGCGAGATGGGACCGCATTCACCCGACACGTGGTAGGCCGAAGATGGATTGCTGGGACCCTCTTCCCAAACTTTTCACGACACCACGGCTTTCGCGCTGCCGAATGCGCGAACCTACAAGCCTTGGACTGCCTGCTCGCGCTTGACGTGGAAACGATGTCCATCGGCCATGGTGGAGTGGTTTCGAAGTATGCCTTTCGGAATTGACATTCGATGACTCGGATGACGAAAGCCAAGTAATTGGCGGTGACCGTGCGGATATGTCACGTCAGAATGTACGACGCTAATCTCAGAAGAGTTGTTTGTGTCGTACTCTGGTGTGGAGACATGAGGACTAATGAATTGTCGCCGTCAAGCAGGGGAACGCTAGAGAGGATCATCGGCCAGTCCGTGATCCAAAATGGTTTGGTAATGGCACTCGTAAGCGTAGTGGTGAGCCTGTATCTATTAGGGTTGCAGCGAGTACGACTTCAGCCACATCCGAGTGATGCGGAAGATTCGTTCCACGAAACATCGACTGATCCTCACGAAGGGCGCGATGGCTTCCGGTAACCTACTGCAACTTACCACGACCCTCAATGAGCCACGAGTACTCCACAACGCCGTTGCGAGTTCCGTGCATCTCGTCGTGCATGAATACCGTTGCATCAGAGTAGCCAACAGTCCACTCTAGGTGATCTCCTGGCAGTAGTGCGTGGTTCTCAACCCTCAAGCGCAAGTTTCCGTGTTCGGCTGACAGGGTGAAACTCTTGACGTCATCACCCGAGATTCCGATTGGTTCCGCCATCGCATTGATCGACCCGAGAGCCTTGAAGCCGCCATCGGTGACGATGTAAGTTGGTGACGGTCGGCTGACTACGGTCGTCACCACAGTCAAGGAACATTCGTGATCCACGCCAAAGTGATCGCGATAATGGACATCACCGAAGACGCCACCTCCTGCCTGAACTTCCGTGATCCCTGGAAGCCCAGATGCAAACTTGTATGTTCCGGTGCCGCTACAGGAGACGATAGCGACTGGGATACCCGCCGCCCGGCACGCGTCGGCCGAATTGGTCAGGAGGGCGACGGCGGCGGTTACGGCGCGCCGTTTCTCGACCTCATCAGAGATGGCCGCCGTATGACCTTCCCATGCCATTACTCCGGCAAATCGAAGATTGGAAGCCGACGCGACGACGGATGCAAGCGCGACGACAGCCTGACCTGGCTGGACGCCACAACGATGCATACCGGTGTCAACCTCCACAACTACCCGGGGCCGGGTTCCCGCCACGCCAGCAGCTCGGTCCAGCTCAGCAACACCGGCAGCCGTGTCGACCGCAACGATCACATCCGCAATCCGGCACAGTTCCGCAAGCCGCTTGACCTTTTTCTCCCCAACGACCTGATTTGCGATCAGGATGTCGCGAATACCGCCCTTGGCCATGACCTCGGCTTCACTGACTTTCGCGCACGTGACGCCGATTGCACCGGCGGCTATCAAGCGTTGTGCGAGCGCCGGCACCTTGATGCCCTTGGTGTGCGGGCGCCACGATACCCCTGCCTGTCGAAATGTTCCCGCCATCCGCTCAACGTTGCGTTCGAACGCATCGAGGTTGACAAGCAATGCGGGCGTATCGAGTTCATCCACTGTCAAGTGTGATGGTGCAATCGTATTGGAGGACATCGCTGGCATGGCAATCCTTGTCAAATCTTGCAGAGTAAAGATGGGGCACGCTTACGTCGGCAAAAAGTCATCCGCAACAATCGTGCCATCGGGCGTTAAGAACACCCGACGTGGAGCGGGCGTGACCGACAGATTACCACGGTCGCTGCCAGTAATTGCGTCCCCATTAAACGAACCTCATTCCGTCTGACGCGACGCCGCGACAGCCA
>BJHB01000275.1:0-4691 GCA_014191415.1 Chloroflexota bacterium | reverse complement strand
TGAGCCACTTTTTCACGTAGTAGGGCGTACTGCCGTCGCAAGCCCTTTGCACCTGTGCTGTGGCGAGTCCACCACCAGCACTTTGGCCTCCGATATCGATCCGCGCTGGATCGATGTCGAACGTATTGGCGTTTCGCAAAAGCCACATCCATGCGTCGTGATGGTCGTCAATCGCCGATGGGTAAGGGTGGGCGGGAGCGAGGCGGTATCGCACCGACGCAACCACAATTCCAAGGACGCGTGCAATCTCCGGGCAGAAGCGATCATCGGTTGCGGGGTGCCCGAAGATCAATCCGCCTCATTGGAACCAAGGCAGAGCACGGTCACGCGTTCGCACTTCGGGGATGAAAAGGCGTAACCCCCTTCCCGCATCGGCGTGGCGTTCCAACCGTACCCCGGGAACCGTCCCGCCCGGCATCATTCGAAGGAGGCTGTCGCCGACGAATTTCAGGATCGGTGTCTCCCCTGGCACCCGAACCTCCGGCACAAGCGGGCGAAACTCAGGCGCCACGCGGTTGGTCCACGTGGTTTTCACTCTGTTTGGCATCCCCACCCCGAAAGCCTCGCCGCCTCGCCGGACATGTCGGAAGACGGTTCCCCTATTTCATCAGTTTCACATCTTCGTCGAGGAGCGCCTGCGCGTCGCGCTGCGCCTTGGCCAATCCGTCACGAGGGCTGATCTCGTTCTTGAGGATCGCATTGACGGTGTCCTGCACCGCCTTGTTCAGTTTGGGCCACGATGGCAGTGCGGGCCAGCGCCAACCGTTCGGGGCAAGGTCAATGAACCCCTTCATTTCTCCATCGGTCTTGATGTAGTCCTGGAGTTCCTTGGATGCAAATGCTGCCTTGCTGACCGGGAGCGACGTTGCCTTGATGCACATCTGAGCCTGTGCGTGTGGTGCATTGAGCCACCGCGCAAGCTGGGACGAGGCGGCGCGCCGCTCCGCAGAAGTCTCCTTGAAAATGACGACGTTGTGACCGCCGTTCGTTGTTGCGATCATCTTCTTTCGCGGGTTTACCGGCGCGTGGATGACGCCGAACGCGGGGGCATTGGCTTGGCGAAGCGTCGGAATCCGATACGGTCCTTGCAATTCGAAGACCGTGTCATTCTTCGCCTCTCGGTAAGTCTCGGTCTTGCCATCGGCGGGTGCATAGCCCGCCTTGATCATGGCCTGCATGAACTCGATGGTTTCCAGAAGTTCAGGGGTATCAAGCGTCATCTTCTTGGCGTCAGCCGAAATCGGACTTCCGCCAGTTGTCCTGAGAAGGAGGAGCCAGAAGCCCCAGTTCATCGAAAGGACAATCCGGTCGGGCTTTGACGCCTTCGCACTGGCAGACTTCAAGTCGTCCCAAGTCCACCCTTCCTTGGGGGCTGTCACGCCCGACTGGTCAAGCAGGCCCTTGTTGAAGATCATCGCGACGTCATTCGTGTACATCGGGATGCTGACCAGTTTGCCGGCCCATGAACTGCTTTCAAGCATCGTCGGGTAGAGGTCGGCACGCTGTTTGACCCACTCCTTGTCGCCCTTGAGTTCCGTGTCGACATCAATGACCATGCCCGACGTGAACATGTCGGCAGCCTCGTAGTACGCCACGTACCCGAGGTCAGGAGCCGAGCCTCCGGCCGCCAGCGACTTGTATTTGTCAAGAGGTGTCGCGGCCTTGCCTCCCTCGATGTCGATGGAGACCTTGGAAGTGAACTCCTTCTGGTATTCGGCAAGAAGGCCAAGGCGCGCCGCGCCTTCAGGATGGGTATCGGCAAGGTTGGATAGGTACGCGAGTTTCACGGGGCCCGCTGATGGTGCCAAAGCCCCACTCCCTGCTGTCCCTCCGTCTCCGCATGCCTCGACGAGTGCGCCAATGGTCCCCACGCCAGCGGAAAGGATCAACCTTCGTGTTGCCCGCCTGTTCATCGTCACGCCCCTTCTTTCTCCGGTATGCGGATCCCCACCCGCATGACCGGTCCGTGCCAAAGAAACTTGTCAAGTTGCAAACGTTGGAGTGCGTGCCTTGAACCCGCTGCGATGAAAGTGCGCTGTGCTTCCTTCGGGAGGCATCATCAACAAGGCGCCATTTGCACGGAACGATTCGATGAACCCGAAGATAAGTTCCGTATTCGTCACTGCGACAGCTATGCCTCCGGCAGTGACGGCATCACCCCGGTCAAGCGCCCCGACCAGATCCTCGATAAGGTGCAGCGTGCTGCTCGTGCGTGCGTAGGCCGGGAATTGCGCATCGGTCCACGCACCGCCGGAAGTTGGACGCGCCCGCATTGTGAAGGACGTTCCTCCTCCCCACGCTGTGATCGATCCGTGGTCTCCAATGGCCTCGATGTCGTTCGGGCGGGGGCTTTGTAGGAAATGCACTGTCACTCCCGTCAGTGTGCCGTACGCCCCTGACGCGTTCGGATCATCCTTCACCACGTCATCCAGCACAAGGTGTTCGCTCCCGGGCAACCACGCATGTGCCCAGACCGGCGCCGCATCTCCCGCAAGGTATTGAGTGATGTCGAACCAGTGGCTGGTGGTGTTGAAGAGTGTCCCGGTTGCGTAGACCACCACCGTCCGGAGCGTGCCAATGGCCCCGCTTTCGATGGCCATCCGCATGGAATGGAAGCCGGGTTGCCAACGGCGGTTTGTCCCCATGTTCAGGGCAACGGAATTGGCACGCACGGCGTCACGGATCCGGTAGGCCTCGTTGACCGATGCGCACAGTGGCTTTTCCACATAGAGGGCGCGTACACCTGCCTCGACGGCATCCAGAATAATCCCGGCACGCTGTTCGGGTTGCGTGGCGATACTCAAGATGTCGGGACGCTCAGTAGTCAGCAACTCGCGATAGTCAACATAGCGGTGCGCCTGCGCAACGCCGTAGCGTTCACCGAATCGGTCAAGGACATCCTGGCGAACGTCGCTACCGGCAATCAGGTTTGTCCGTGGGCATGCCTCGTAGCCGGCGGCGTGCGAGTACGGAAGGGCAACGGACGCGTTCCCTGCGACTTCGTTGTCGATGAACGCACCCATGCGGCTGCACCCGATGAGTGCAGCCCGGTAGGTCTTGGTCATGTGGCGCTCCTGTTTGGCTGCCCCGATGTCTCAGTTCGGGGTGTAATCCGCCATGAAGTATTCCCGCGGTCCCGGCCCGTGAGTCAGCCCCCGGGAATGTGCAACGAACGGTCGGTGATTGGCAAAGGGATCCTCCGGCCACCCTCCAGGTGGCTATGAGCAATGCCGAACTGGACCTCGACGGTTGGAAGCGTCACGTCAAGGTTCCCGCGAGTCGGTTCGCCGGTCTCCAACGCGTGGATCAGGTCGCGGATCGTGCACACAGTCGGGCTGTCGCCCTGTGGGGTGAACGTCGTTTCCGAGACGGTTCCACGCTTGGGATCGACCCGACGAACCGCAAAGTGCCCACCGTTCTCCCACGCCATGGCCCGACCTTCGGTCCCGACGATATCAACTTCGAACTTGCCAAAGGGAAGAAAGGTTGCTTCGGCACCCGTCGCATAGCCAACCCGAAACGTATCAACGTGAGGGTCCGCGATTTCGTGCCCTTCTGGTGGGAGGAAGCGGTGCGACGCGGAATCGTAAATTGGCTCTGGCCTTGTTCGGGAGGCGACGCGTGGGTCGTCATGGTTGACAAGGCACCCTTGGACCCACACCGGCGCAGGGTCGCCAAGAAGCATCGCCACGATGTCAATGGTGTGCGGATGGTGCTTGATGAGGTCAGTGAAGAACCACATCGTGGCGTGCCGAGGTTCACCGATCTCACCGAGGGCGATTGCCTCGCGCAGCTGGCGATACCCATCATGGTGGCGGCGCAGAGTTCCCCAGTTGAACGCCACGTGATTAGTGCGAACCGCATCTGCGATGGCGTCGGCTTCGGCCAGCGAACCGCAAAGACCCTTTTCCGCGTAGATTGCGCGCACGCCATGGTTCGCGCAGTGGATGATTGGTTCTGCCCGGGCGAACGACGGCGTCGTGATACTCACGATGTCGGGACGTTCGCGGTCGATCATCTCGCGGTAGTCGAGGTACGTATTGGCAATTCCGAAGCGGTCCGCGAACCGCCTGAGACGTCCTTCGCCTCGGTTGGCAACCGCGACGATCTCGCAATCGGGGATCGCGCGGTACGCGCTGAGATGCCCGTACGGCATTCCGAACCCCCGTGCCGGGAGTTCATCCTCGATCAACCCACCCATCCGACCCGACCCGATGATGGCAACCCGCCATTTCCGTGCGGCCACGCGGGGTTTCTCCTGTCATGCACTGCCGATCAACCGTCCGGCAGGTGCACGTGCAGCCTATCACCGCTTGAAACTAGGTGCGTCAATCGTGGTGAATCGTGTAGCAATTGACCCGAGTTAGACTTGGCCATGCCCGAGGTATTGAATGAGTGTGACAATTCGCTCCTCGACTGGGCGCGGTCGATCATTGCTCTCCGGCAGCGTCAGGATTGGCATCACATCGGTTGCGCGATGCGCACCCGGTCTGGTGCGGTCTTCGCTGCCGTCCATCTTGAGGCGTATGTGGGTCGCGTCGCAGTGTGTGCGGAAACCATTGCAGTCGGCATGGCTGCTGCCGCTGGCGACACCGATATTTCGGTGATCGTGGCCGTGAACCGTGCCGGAGAGGTTGTCGCGCCGTGCGGCATCTGTCGCGAACTCATTTCCGACTACGCGCCTGATGCGG
>BJHB01000274.1:0-4719 GCA_014191415.1 Chloroflexota bacterium | reverse complement strand
GCCCGGCAAGGCGCCGGGCTCGTACAAGGGTCAGACGGTGAGGCGCTTGCGCCCCTTCTGACGGCGCAGGCGGAGGACGCGTCGCCCGTTTGCGCTGCTCATCCGCTTCATGAAACCGTGGACGCGGGAACGGCGGCGGCGCTTGGGTTGCCAGGTTCGCTTCACAAGAATACTCCGACGGGTCGCGCCCGACCGGCGCATACAGATTAACTTCCCGGAGTTTAGCAAATGCCGGATTGGGCAAACGCATCCCGTAGGGAACCCGACGCGAACCGTCTGTGACTTGAGTGCCACGCGAGATGTGATGTGACGGCAGTCAGCGTTGGAAGCGCCTCAATCGCACGCCTCAGGCATGACGCCAATTCGGCGCCCAACCCTTCCACGGGAAGGGTCGTTTCGCGGCTCGGCGCATCCCATGGCACCTCCACGAAGCCTCTCGAACTGACGAGGTCGATTACTCCGTGATATGCGCCAATGGGGTGTCTCAGGCCGATGGCATAGGTCCAAACGGTCTGGCCCTCAGCTCTCAGCAAGCTTGTCACGGCGCCGATCGTCCCCGGATCGGAGGCATTCACCGTCACCAGAAGGACCGGAGGACGGCCACCGGTGCCCTTGCGTAAGGGCGCTGAAGGGTCGAAAAGAGTGCCTCCCAGGACGTCGGTGATGGCCTCGGCGATCGGCTGCGACGGCGCATCGAGTGCGCCGATGTAGGCTGGCGACCCGAGAAGCTGGAGCGTTCTTGCAGGGCGCGCGATGACGGAGGCTACTTCGTCGAGCGTCTCGAGACCGATGCCGGGATAGTCGGGAATGGTTACTCCATCGTCGTCGAGAAGACCGAAAAGCATCGCTCCAGCCTGTGTGTAGGCCAATCGCTTTGCCGGTGATATGTCTTCAGCGTCACGGTTGAACTCTGCAAACCGAGGTAGGCTCTCGACCATCGCCCGGAGATATGCATCCTCGGGAACGAGCGCAAGTGCGGTCCTGAAGGCCTCATCGGCGCGAGAGTAGTCTCCGGTGCGTAGGGCCAGGTCTCCACGAAGGCGGTGCACAGGCATTGCGCGTCCGGCAAGGTGGCTACTGCCGTCGGACAGGATTTCTTCGAGGTTCTGGACTGCCATCGCGAGCCGACCGTGGCGCGCCCAGAGTTCGGCCTGGTTGAAGAGCACGACTGGATCGCGCGGGGCGATGCGTCGCGCGTGTTCGTAGCAATCGGCGGCTTCGGGATCGAGATCGTGTGTCTGGCAGATTCGGCCTCGTGCCAGTAGGTAGAGGATGCGTTCGGGGTGCAACGCGCAAGCGGTGCGGAAACTTGCGAGGGCGCGGTCCCATTGACCGCGCGATTCCTGATCCAAACCACGTTGATAGTGTTGATCGGCGACGACGCGCGAGTGGAAAAGGGGCGACAGCAGGGGTGCAAGACCGGCGTCGTCGATACGCGGGGCCGCATCCTCAGCGTGGTTCGTGATCCACGATTCGTCAGGCATCAGGATTGACCATTGAGGTGTTCCGGGTGCGACCGGGCATGGTGGAGCATGAAGTTTCGGGCCATTGAGATTGTAAACTCGTGGAGCCGGCATCGGAGATGCGGGGTGTGGGTGCGGGCTTGGATTTGAGCTTGACCATTGCCCGCCTCGCACGGCTCAAGGGGGACATGATGACCGAGATTGCCAGCGACGCCACTTCACCCGGGGCACGCAAGCCGATTCGCATTGTCACCGACAGTCTCGCATGGCTTCCTGCCGAGGTTGTGCACCAGTATGACGTGACCGTGGTTCCCCTCCATGTTTCATTTGGGGACGAACAGTTCACGGAAACCGTGGACATCACGAACGAGGAGTTCTACCGGCGGCTTCGCACGGGGTCGGTTCAGCCGACCACATCGCAGCCATCTCCGGGTGAATTCCTTGACGCATACCGGCGAATCTCATCGACGGCTGGTGCGGTGATCTCGATTCACGCGTCCGCCAAACTGAGTGGGACCTATGGTTCGGCCCAGGTGGCTGCCGGGATGGCACGTTCGGAGTTCCCCGGTGTGCGGTACGAGGTGTTCGACACCAAGGTGATCGCTCCTGCCCAAGGCATGGTGGTCGTTGCCGCGACCGAGGCAGCTGGACGTGGAGAGTCTGTCGAGGCGGTCCTTGAACTCATTGCGGCATTGGCCCCACGCACGAACGCAATGGTGAGCGTCGAGACACTGGAGTACCTGATCCGCGGTGGCCGACTTGGTCGGGTGGCAGGGTTCATCGGTGGCATGCTGAATGTACGCCCCATCCTGTCGTTGGCAGATGGAAGCCTGACCGCTCGCGAACGTGTGCGAACCCGCCCGCGTGCGCTTGACCGCATCGTTGAATTGATGGCTGAGGACGTGCCAAGTGGGCGCCTCGGGCACCTGGGCCTCATGCATGCTGAAGCACCGGAGGTCCGTGACGAGTTGCGTCGCCGGATCTTGGCACGGTTTGAGGTTGAACGGGAGTTCAGTGTCGAAATCGGGCCGGTCCTCGGCACCCATGCTGGTCCGGGTGCATTTGGGGTGACCTATCACCCCGCCGACTGACCGGCATCGTCTGAGCGTTTCAGCCGGTAATTTTCTCCCCGGCTTGGTTCCGTTTGCGTGTTCCGGATACGGCGAAATGACTGTCTAGCCAAAAGCGGAGAGGTTTGGCGGCCCACTCCGGACCAGCTGAGTCGACCCCAATCCGTGGACCCCTCCGAATTGGTTGGTCCGGGTTCGCCCGGGCAATTGGCCGAGGGCCGGGCAGAACCTGGATTGGTGATGACGGATCACTGAGGTCGGCAGCGTCGTGGCGCCGGGTGACGTCAAGCGCACGGGTAAGGCGGCCCGGACCGGTACCGCGATACGGCCGGCCTTGCCGTGACGGTTCGTCGTCGTTGATAAACACCGCCCGAATAAGCACCGCACCAGCCGTTCCGTCCGGGCCGGTGACCGCATTCAGGCAGTGGTACATCCCGTAAATCAGGTAGACGTACGCGCGGCCCGGGGGGCCGAACATCGTCGCCGTGCGCGGTGTGCGACCTCGGCAGGCATGACATGCCAGGTCATGTGAACCAAGGTATGCCTCAGTCTCCACGATGGTCGCAACGGCTCCCGGATGCGGGTCAACATCCGCGGATGTGCGGACAAGATGCCGGCCAAGGAGGTCGATTGCCACCTCGCGGGCGTCACGGTCAAAGAAGGTCCGGGGCAGGGATGTCACCGCTCCCCTCCTTATAATGTAAAATTTCGTTCATGGTGATGAACGCGATGGAGACCGTGCGGTGACCGAGTCCGAGAGCTTGCCTTTTGAGGCCGTCGACGAGGAAAAGGCGTTCAGGCCTGGCACCGAGGATGCACCCGAAGGTGAGGCCGGCGCCTATTCGGCGGCTCAGATCCAGGTACTTGAGGGGCTTGACGCCGTGCGCCGCCGGCCTGGCATGTACATCGGCAGCACCGATGACCGTGGTCTCCATCACCTCGTCTATGAAGTCGTCGACAACAGTGTCGATGAAGCCCTTGCCTCATTCTGCACCCGAATCGACATCGCGATTCTTGCAGATGGTTCAGTCCGCGTCAGCGACGATGGGCGAGGCATTCCCGTGGACATGCATCCAACCCACCATGTCCCGGCCCTGGATCTGATCTTCACGAAGCTTCACGCTGGTGGAAAGTTCGGTGGAGGCGGGTACAAGGTCAGCGGGGGCCTCCACGGTGTTGGTGCATCAGTAGTGAACGCCCTGAGCCGGTGGCTTGAGGTCGAGGTGCACCGTGACGGTTCGGCGTACCGGCGGCGCTACGAGCGCGGGGATGCTGTGGGGGAACTGGTTCGGATTGGGGCGTCAACGCGTCGGGGCACGTCCGTGACATTCATGCCTGACGAAACGATCTTCACCACCGTGGAATTCCAGTTCCAGACTCTGGCCGAGCGGTTCCGCGAAATGGCGTACCTGACTGCGGGGCTGCGGTTTTCCTTTGTCGACGAACGCCCTGACCGACGGACTGACGAAGCGAACTTCTGGTTCCAAGGCGGGATTTCCTCGTTTGTCCGGTACCTGAACCGCAAGTACAAGACACTCCATGAGACGGTCATACATGTCGTGAGGACTATGCCGACCGCAATCGCCCCTGTCAGCGTCGAGGTTGCGGTCCAGTACCGCGAGGATGCGGACGAAACGGTGTATGCATTCGCGAATACCATCAAGACCCCGGATGGTGGCGAACATTTGCACGGATTCCACCGGGCACTTTCCCGCGTCATTTCCGACTATGCGGAGAAGAACCAGATGCGCAAGCCGAGCGACCCGCCCATCAAGGGCGAGGATGTACGGCGCGGACTTTCCGCGATTGTCAGCGTCAAGTTGCAAGATCCGCAGTTTGAAGGTCAGACCAAGGCCAAACTCGGCAACAGTGAGGTCCGGGGCGCTGTAGAGATTGCGTTCGGCAACTTCATGAAGGACTTCTTCCACGAGAACCCGAAGGAAGCGCGACCAATCGTCGAGCAGTGCCTGATGGCGGCCCGGGCCCGCGAGGCGGCGCGCAAGGTCATTGACCTGGTCATGCGCAAGGGTCCATTCGAGGGTTCGGCACTTCCGGGCAAGTTGGCAGATTGTTCCGAGCGTGACCCTCGCAAGTCGGAACTGTTCATCGTCGAGGGTGACTCGGCAGGTGGTACCGCGAAGCAGGGCCGTGACCGGGGGTTCCAGGCCATCCTGCCCCTCCGGGGC
>BJHB01000273.1:0-4737 GCA_014191415.1 Chloroflexota bacterium | reverse complement strand
TAGGCCCTAGACGTCCGTTCGGAAACTGTCCCTTTTCGTAATGCCCTGGACCGTTTTCGTTCGGAAGCGACTGCTAGGGTTGAAGCGTCCTTGAGGTGTCCAGTTTCTTTGCCTGGAAAGCCACGAGGTGCCGAGGTCGAAAGACTCTCGACGACTTGACTGTCTGCCTAGCCGATGACAACAACTACACCCGATCTTTCGCCGTTCGCCCGCTGGGGGCGCGCCATGGACAGGCACCGTCGGCCGGTCTTATGGCTTTGGCTGGCTTCCATGGTGTTGCTTCTCCCACTGCTGCCACTCCTGCCGTCCCGGCTTCGGACAGGTGGTTTTGATGATCCAACTCTCCCGTCATCGCAGGCACAAGCATCGCTGCGGGATGACCTTGAGTTTCCAACGAACACAGCGGCAGTGTTCTTCCGGATCACATCCGGGCAGGAGTATGTTGAACCCGGAGCAAGACGGCTGGTTGGCGACGCAATAGCCCGTGTCAGTGCCGTCTCGGGTGTTCGACAAGTGATCAGTCCGGAATTGAACAGCCGACAGGTTGGCCGGTCGGGCAGAACCGTCTACGCGCTGGTCACGCTTGACACGGAGGCAGGGTCTGGGGGTGCGCAACTGGTAGAGCTGGAGCGGGCGTCCAGCGTGGTGCAACGGGACGGCATCTCGGTGGAGACACTGGTAGTCAGTGCCGACTCCTTTTTCAGGGACCTGCAGGATGCCACGACCAATGACCTTCAACGTGCTGAGCTCGTTACCCTCCCGATCGCGGCACTCACACTGCTGCTCGTGTTCGGATCGGTTGTGGCTGCTTCACTCCCGGTAATTGCTGGCGCGGCCACGACCGTTCTTGGGCTTGGCGGCATATTGGCGCTGAGTTTTCCAGCAGACATGTCGGTATTCACCCTGAACTTGTCGAGCATGCTCGCACTGGGCCTTGGGACCGACTACGCACTTTTTCTGGTCAGTCGGTTCCGTGAGGAAATGGACCGTGGTGCGACCACTTCTCAGGCGGTGGAGCGAGCTGTTGCGACAGCGGGACGTGCTGTCTTCTTTTCGGCGGGGATGGTGCTAGCGGGCCTCGCGGGGCTCTTGAGTTTTCGAATCGCGTTTCTCAGGTCTCTCGGGTGTCGATGACCTTGCTTCCCGCCCTCTTGGCGGTCCTCGGGCCACGTATCGACTCTTGGCGGATTTGGGGGAGGGACGCGAACGCCGACGGGGCCACAAATGGGTTCTGGGCGCGTGTGGCGGGTCTGGTACTCAAGCGCCCATGGCCAGTCCTCTTCGTGTCGCTTGTCATTCTCCTAGGCGCGGCCGTTCCCTTCCTTTCGGCGCGACTCTCGACGCCAGACGCGCGGATCCTTCCAGTGGACTCAGTCTCAAGGCAAGCGGCAAACCTCATGGCTGAGGAGTTCGATGCTGGAGGCGCGGCGCCACTTCTGGTGGTGGCACACGCGCCCGGCAAGATCACAGAGCCGGGTCAACTATCGGTCCTCACCGATCTCACGCGGGCACTTCAGGACGATCCTCGGGTTGCGAGGGTTGACAGTCTGGTTTCATTAGACCCGCGCCTGACCCGCGCCCAGTACGAGCTGCTCTTTGCGCGACCGGAGCTCAGTCCTGACCAGTGGGCACGCGGGCTTGCGAATGCGATTGCGCGCGGAAACACGACCCTGTTGCAAGTGGTTCCGGCACGCGACCCCCTTGGGCCGGAGACTGCCGGATTGGTTGATTCGTTACGGCTGACGGTTCCGGCGCCGGGTTGGCGGCTTGAGGTTGCAGGGGTGAGCGCTTCGGCAATCGATCTCACCCGCTCGCTCTATGGTGGGTTCCCGTACGTGGTGGCGCTGATTCTGGCGACGACCTACGGGCTTCTCTTCCTGACGTTCCGGTCGGTTCTGCTTCCGCTGAAGGCAGTTCTTATGAACTTGCTCTCGCTGGGTGCCAGTTACGGGGCACTCGTGGCGGTTTTTCAGATGGGGCTTCTTTCGGGATTGCCGGCACCGTTTGCGTTCCCGCAAATGGGGTATGTGGAAGCCACGCTGCCGATTCTCTTGTTCTGCACGTTGTTCGGGCTTTCAATGGACTATGAGGTCTTTCTCCTCAGCCGGATCCGTGAGGAGTTTCTCTCAACGGGTGACAACTCCCGGAGCGTCACCGTTGGATTGCAGGCTAGCGGAAGGGTCATCACTGGCGCCGCGGCAATCGTTGTTGCGGTAGCCGGATCATTCTCACTTGCTGCGGATGTTGTGCAGATCAAGGCGCTCGGGCTAGGCATCGCTCTCGCGGTACTTGTCGACGCGACCTTGGTGCGAGGATTGTTGGTTCCAGCCACACTCCATCTTTTAGGAGCGTGGAATTGGTGGCTGCCTTCCTGGCTCGCCAGAGTATTTGGGCCGTCGACAAGCGTTCATTCCGGTTTGGCAGCGGTACATGGGCAGGCGACCAAACATCCTCGCTTGGATGATAGTGGTGCAACTGGCCAGGTCCCATTGCCGTCAGGATCAATTCGATGATGTCACCGAACAGTCGGACGAGACGATCGCTTGCCACGATGGCCGGGGCGGCTCTGTTTGGGGCAGGATGCAATGTGCCGGGCGGGGGTGTTTCTGCGCCTGTGCCGACGATCGCCGTCCCGCGTGCGCCTGATCCTCCGGTCCGGGCATTGCCCCCGGTGAGGTTCCCTCAGGACGAGGGCCCTCACGATGTACTCGCTGAATGGTGGTATTACACCGGTCACCTCTATGCGCCCGCAAAAGACTTCCCGAAGGCTTTCGGGGCGGAACCACAAGCTCTCAGGCTTCCTGATGAAGGTGGCGACGACGGCCCGTATGCGGATGAGCGCGAATTCGGCTTCGAGTTCGTGATCTTTCGGGGGGTGCGTGGTGATCGGCCCCCTGGGTACGCGTCGCACTTTGCCTTGACCGATGTAGACGGCGGAGGATTTGCTTACGACCAGCGGGTAGAGATTGCCCTTTCCGAGACTGCGCTGCCCGCTACGACCAAGGTGGCGCTCGCCGATACGGACCCACGTCCACCGGCAGCGGCGATACCGGTGGCCAACATGCCGGCATTGTCGTTCGCTCCGACTGATCGACCTGGCGGGATCGTGTCGCGAGGGCCCGAGGGAGGTGGCTTCGATCTTTCCCTTGGGGGTTGGAGGATGCGTGGCGTCGACGGACGCGATCGCTTGTGGGCGGCTGGACCGGGCTACCGTATTGATCTTGAATTGTCGGGCCAACGACCCGCCGCGCTCCATGATGGCGACCCGCCAGGCAAGGCGGGGCTCATTGATTTTGGACCGGCCGGTTACTCCTATTACTACTCTCGCACGCGGATGGGCATCAAGGGAGAACTCGGCTTTGGCTCGGCGACTGCAAAAGTCCGGGGTACTGGCTGGATGGACCACCAGTGGGGAGACTTCCTGGTACTTGGTGGGGGTGGATGGGACTGGTTCTCGGCACATCTGGCCGACGGGCGCGACTTGACAATATCTATTGTCCGTGACGACACGGGCAAGGTTGTCCTGAGCTACGGCACACTTGTGCTTGATGACGGTACGGCTGTCCATGTGGGTCCCGGGGCGTTTTCGGTGAACGGTACTCAAACGTGGAAGAGTGGACGAACTGGATACACCTACCCAACATCGTGGAGGGTGGCGGTCCCGTCTCATGGCATTGACCACGAATGGACGGCGCTCGTTCGTGACCAGGAGTTGGTCACGACTGCAAGCACGGGAGTGACGTACTGGGAAGGCACGGTCAGGCTCCGTGACAGCTCAACTGGTCGCTACGCCGGACGCGGGTACGTGGAACTGACGGGATACGCAAAGTAGGACATCCGCTGGCCTTTCCGACCCGGCGCACAAGCCGGCGACGGTTCTTTCCATCCTGCAAGTGCCTCGCTCATGCGAACGGCAGTACCCATTTCGCGATGGCCTCTGCCACGCCATCTTCGGTATTGGAACTGGTGATTGCCTTCGCGACGGATTTGAGGCTATCCGGTGCCTGACCCATTGCAATCCCGAACCCGACGTCACGGAGCATCTCGAAGTCATTCATCTCGTCGCCGATTGCGACGCAGGCGCTCAGGTCGGTGCCGAACTCGGCAGCGAAGGTGGCGAGGCCGTGAGATTTGTTGACGCCGAGGGGACGGACGCCCGCAACATGATTCGGGTCGCCGGGTGCCAGCCAATCAGCCGACCAGAAGACGTCGAACTCAGGGTGACTGCCCGCTAATCGAACGAGCGCTTCATGCGCGCGTTGAGTCGTCAGATAATCACCGCACGCGCCCATCCACCCGGTGCGCACCGCGACGTGGGACAGGAGCTCCGGGCCTACGGCGACTATGTCGTCGATTCGCATCCATGCGTGGGCGAACAGTTTGGCGGCTGGGTGAGCCACGTGGTCAGCCCATGTGAACATCTTTCCGCCATCCGACGGCGCCTGTTCAACGAGCGGGGTGGCACCTACCCGGACGATTGCCTCGAGGAGGTTGCCAACGTGCTCCTCCGGGATGAGCCGTTCCCACCTCACGTGCTCCGTGCGAAGGTCCACTGACGCCCCCCCGTTGTTCACGATTGCCTGAGGTTCGGCTTCGCCCTCGCGCGCTACGGTCAGACCAATTGAAGACGCCAATGGCCCCACGCCGGTGTGGAACGCCCGTCCGGTACAGAGCACGACCTGGACGCCGGCCGCCCGCGCGGTCTGGATTGCCTGTTGGACGCGTTTGGATACCGTG